>JBBQUP010000129.1:0-7235 GCA_038212305.1 Bacteroidales bacterium | reverse complement strand
GCCTGCATTTTTCGCTGTTCCGGCATTTGCATTGAAAATACTTTTTGGTGAAGGAGCCATTGCTGTTATCGGAGGACAATTTGCCCCGCCAAAACATTTGCTTGACGAAGGTTTCCGTTTCAATTTCCCCGATCTTGAAGGGGCGCTGAAGGAAATTATTGGAAAGTTATAATAATCAGATAAATGTGTAAATTATTCAATTTGTAAATGTGCTGATGTGTTAATGCGATAATATGCTGATGTGGGCAATTAACGGGTATAAAGATGCTATATTCCTTCCTTTTTTCCATTCAATAATCCCAGCGGATCTTTGCAATCGTCGGGTACTTCCTCATTAAGTCCAAGTTGGCGGAAAGATGCGAGTTGATCCGAAGTATAAGGAAACATTCGACCACTCGAACGAAGCATATTTACAAGCTCGTTTTCAAAAGCCGTATCTTCAGGTGTTAATCGATTAACTGTCGTTGACGGTTTTCTTTTGTTCATTATTGCAGAGCCGTTTTAATTTCAGAAATCCCCTGTACTTAATTTGCAGAAGGTTATCCTGAGTAATTCCCAATCGCTTGCAAAGATAAACAATTTTGTCGCCTTTTAAGTACTTTTGATTCCCTTGCAGGTTAAAATATTCCAACAGTATTTCCTGCTCCCTTGGGTTTAGTTTCATAAATGCCTTCTCAAACGTGTCCTTTTTTAATAAAAGCTTCGCTGCGTCTATTTCTTCTTTTTTTAATTTGTTATCAAGTTCTTCTTTATCTGTTTGATAGCATTTTAATGCTTCAACGTGATCGTTATAATCGGGAAATGTAAAATGATATTTTTCAAATCCTTTATTATCAGCAATAATATTAGCTTTAACCGTTTCGGCAATTCTCGAAAACCAACCTACAAGTAAATCTTCCTGCAAAGATTTCGAAACTCCGGATGCTGGTATTGTAAACGATTTTGCTCTTAAATAAATTTCCTGCATCGAAATCCGATAAACATCCTTATCAAGGTCCCTGATTTTCAGCATCCAGGCTTTCGAGCACACTGAATGGCAAATATTCCACAACTCTTTTTCATACCGATCCTTAAATTCATTGTAGGCCCGCAATGAGAGGGTTGCGTATAACTTATTATCTGTCATCAAAGTAAATAATTCAGCAATTGACATCGACTTAAGCACATGTGTATGTGACATGATTTGATCCTTTAGGGGTAAAAATTGAAAAATTGTATTCTGTAACTATTCATTTTGCAGGTTTTATCGCTTTTATTCACAAGGCATAAATCAATAAAATATTAATCTAAGTTGTGCATAATGTGCAATTTGTATTCATAAAACAAAAGCAAAGATTTACGTTAAAATTTTCAAAAGAAAATTTTTTTTGATCTTGCTTTTTAAAAATGATTGTGTTATGGAGAATCATTTTTCACTGTTTTTTAATTTTACACCTATTGCACTAAGTTTATTATCACACCCTTTATGGTTAAATCAAAACAAAAAAAACCACTCAGAATTTTTTTTCTGAATGGTTAGCTTTTACAAAGATAGGTCAATGTCAAGTATTTCCAAATCATGTCAATAAATTTTATTACTCATTTTTAGCCTCATTAGCAATGCTATTTCGTGCATAATACTGAATAATAGATATATACGGGAATATTTTTGGTTAAGAACTTTTTATGCACATGTGCATAAAAAGTTTGTTTAAAGCCATCAAATTCATACAAAAGATCAAATTATAGCGATTACCGGATGAATGTTTACTAAAGCCGTTTGCGCTCTTACGCAACGTGATCGAATCACACTGAAGGCTTCCGAACTCTTGCACAACGCTTTTGTACTTATGCAATAGCGGTTCGTGCTTGTGTTGATGACGTTTGTATTTATGCTGAACTGTTTCGTACTCTTACATTAGATGTTTGTACTCTTACTATACACATTTGTACTCCTGCGATGGATGTTTGTACTCTTGCATAGAATAATCCAACTCATACCCAAGACGTTTGTACAATAACTTCTAAAGGTTGAACTCATTCACTGAATAATTGTACTCTAACATTTAGCATCTCTACTTATACATAGACTGATTGTACTGTTACCAAAGGCATTCGTACTTATACCAAAGGCATTTGTACCCATACCGAAGGCGTTTGCGATTAACTCGTTTTTTATTCAAAATAACGGTTTTAATTAGCTTTTGAACGTTCAAATCCAATAACATATTCCATTGTCAAACAACAATATACAATAAAAATGTCAGACATTTTACATATGTATATATAGGCCCGACAGTACAAACCCGGTAAATCAAAGTTCGAAATGCGGGTAAATTGAACAGGCTCTGTACCAAATTAACAACTTAACTCTTTTAAAAAATGAAAAATGAAATTAACATTCACCAACGCTTTAAATCAATAAGCCGCGTAATGGACAACTCCGAAGAGGCATTCGCCGAAAAACCCGAAGTGCAGGCAGCACGAACTGCATTTGATAGTAACAATGATAAAATAGGTGACATCTTTTCGCAATTGTTACGACCGGTTGCTATGGTGAGGAACCCGAAACAAGACAGTGAAAGGCGAATGCGCCGAAGCCTTTCGCAAATGGTTGGCATTGGGCTCACGCTGGCCACCAGCCAGGATAACCAAACACTGCTGGCTATGCTTAAAAGCTACGACCTGCAATGGAGGCGATGCCCTGCCTACCAGCTTTACGAAATATCCCTACATGTGCATGATGAACTTGGTAAGTTGCAGGAAATTGCTTCCGGCAACGGTCTTACTGCTGAAAAACTCGTTGCTTTTAAACTAAAGGTGCAGGAGTATGGCGAAACACTCGATACAAACAACTTTCTGCTTGGTGACCGCCGCAAAAGTCGCCTGGATTTAAAGATACTGATTAAGGACAATAACCAGTTGCTGCGTATGCAACTCGATACTTTTGTTCGTTTTTCCGAGGACGACCATCCATCTCTGTATAGTAGTTACATGTTCCTGCGCAAACGCAAACAAGGCAAATCAAAACCCGGCATCCCAGTAGAATATCCTGTCGAAATTACAGGCACGGTAACCGACAGCGCCACAGGTTACCCGATCGCCAATGCCACCATTAATATTGTTGATTATGAGCTTATTACAACAACCGACAGCGATGGTTGCTACATGCTCGAAGAACTCGAAGCCACAACGTACCTGATATCGTGTTACGCCAGCAATTATCAGGTTCCAGAGGCGGTATCCTTAACCGCAGCTAAGGGCGAAAGCCTGGTAGTCGACTTTTCGTTGGTTCCGGTGGTTATTGGCAAAAGTTAAGCAATCTTAGGCGAATAAACTTCTGTTAAACGAATAATACTCTCCTGGTTATCTTCAGGCCGGGGGAGTTTATTCAAATATAGTGAAAAAGAATCGCCAGAAAAGAATCAATAAGAGATTTTATTTTTATTCTCAATTTATCTGAACCAAGTTCATAGAAAAGCTTGCTCGATGCCTGAAATGGTTCTAATAAATAGCAGAAAATTATTTAGTAGAGACACTAAATCTTGAAGGAATGAAAGAATCAAGAATTCAAGAAATTAAGTTTCATGTTTTTCTTATTGAATTAAAAGGCAATTGATGATTCCTGATGTTCCAATATTTTATCCAGTTTCAAATTTAACATATTCTGTTGATGAGAAATCAGCGCTCTCATACTTGTGATCTCTGAACTAAGTTTTTCAAGTTCAGAAACAAGCACTCGCTCTTTAGGTTCAATATTATCCCAAAAAGGATTACCTTCAATTAGCTTATTAAGAATTTGAATAGGATGGGTTTCGAGGCATTCAGCGATTTTCAGAAACCGTATTAAATCAAGCTTGCTTTTGCCTGATTCGATCTTGGAATAAACTTTTTGCGAAACACCCAGATGCCGGGCTACATACGTTTGTGAATATCCTTTACTGACTCTTATTTTCAATAGCAGTGAATCTAATTTAGAAGAAATAATTTTCATATAATCAAATATTAATATTTGATCAAAAATACAAAATATTATGATTTGAAAATAATATTTAGAAAATATTTATTTTTCTTTCGCCTGTCAGTAAAGTAACTTAGAAAGGTCATTCTCAAAAAGGTATCAGATTATACCTTTTTGGGTATAATATTTTACCTGAGGTGGAATTGCGGAATCTGATAAAGAATATATTTGCATTTACTGAAAGGGGATGTGGTATAGTTCATTTACCAAGTATAATATTCCTTATCAAAAAAAACAATATTTTAACTGCCAATATTTATTAATCTCTATCTCAATGAAAACGGATAATTACACAGACTCAGGAATTATTACGAAAAACTTCGGAAAATTAAGGACGTTCAGCTATTTGGTAGCTGTAGTTTTAATTTTAATTGCGAAAAGCACAAATATAAACGCGCAACAACTCCGGATTCTCGACCAATGCAACTTGCACCTGAAAGGCTACGAGTACGAGGTTCAGAAAATGAAAACTAATAAATCAACCGAACTATATAATTTCAATCCTATTGTTAGTCGAGATACATTTGCTTCAAACAATGGCTTTTTTAAAAATGCAATAGCTGGAGAGTCATCAATATTTCTGGTATTTTCATCAACAGAGAAAAAAGAAGTCCCAATTATGGAGGTTTCGTGCGGGAAGACAAAAATAGCATTCACGAATAAGAAAATACTCAATGATAAAGACCTGCCCTATAGAAATGTTGAAGCTAAGAATGGAATAATATTGAGCTACATAACTAATCCGGAGCATTCAAAGAGAAACAATTATATTTCTTTTATAGGTTTTCTCGGAGGTACGAATACTTCAAATACAACCTTGCTTGAGATGTTATATTTCCCCGAATTGATTTTGGATACAAACCGCATGGTGATTGAAAGTTTTCTGTCGATTAAACATGGAATTTCGCTACTTGGGAATAAGGATTATTACAATTCAAAAAATGAAAAAATATGGGATTCCAAAATAAATGAATCTTTTAATACCCGGGTAACTGGGATTGGAAGGGATGATGTATTGGGCTTATTGCAAAAACAATCGAAAAATTCGATGGATGATGGATTAATTATCGGGCTTGACAAAATTGCTAAAACAAATGCAGAAAACCCAGCCATTTTAAAAGATTTAAACTATGAGCTATGGGGAGACAATAATAAATCGTCCAGATTTTATGAGAGTGATGATCACAATATCTCAAAGATTTCCAGAATATGGGCAGTAGAAATAAAAAAAGAAACATCAGATACGATAAGTAATCAGGTTTTAGTAAGAACTGATAAATTGTTTGAAAATGCAGATAGTACTGGACAGAAAGTGATATGGTTAACTTATTCGGGAACACTACGTGATACCTTGAATCCTGAATATATACGACAAGACATCTCAGATGACGGCTTTGCTGTGTTTAATCATGTCAATTTTGATAAAGCCAAAACCGGTCATTGCAATTTTAGTTTTATTCAAGCACCTGATTTTTTTGCAAGAGTTGATATTGATCGTACAAATTGTAAATGTCAGAACTCAGGGGATTTAAATTACAGGATGCATGGAGGGCAAGGTCCTTTCCAAATTGTAATAAAAGGAGATAAGTATTCGAACAGCCTTTCAAGCATTGAAAACGAGTATGTGTTAAAAAATATACCAGCAGGAAAATACACTACAACAATCACGGATATAAAAGGCAAAACTTACTCCAATGTTATCCAAATTGAGCAAGAGAAAATGTTTACAGCAAAACTCGCATCAAATTGGGCTCTCTCTGAAGACAATCGTATTGAAATAAAGCCTGAAATTATAAAAAATACAAATAGTGTAAATTACAAATGGGTTGCAAATGATTCCGTATTTTCATCAGATACAGTTTTTATTGCAAACAAACCAGGGAATTATGAACTGTTACTGACGAACTCAGACGGGTGTTCCCAAAAACTCCAGTTTACGGTTGATAACAAGAATTCACCTAAAGAAAAAATTACTGTATTCCCCAACCCATTGAAAATTAATGGGATGTGCCATATTGCAGTTGTTTTGGAAGCGAGGTCGGATGTTGAAATTACAATTAGTAATATTACGGGTGCGGTTTTGAAGACGCTTAAGCTTACAGATATACTTAGCTATGAACATGTAGAAAAGATGCTGGTGCCCGGAAGCTATCTGATCATTGTTAAAATAAACAGTAACACCTATACACACAGGCTGGTAGTCGGCTGATGAAATTTTTAAAGCTAATCAGAGAGTAAAGAGTTGAAAAAACCGAATTTCTCTGAATTCTAATAGAAAAATAACAAAAACACATATCTATTATAATACAACCGAATAATAAATATTGACATGAGAAATAAAAATACTATTTGGCTATTAAGAGAAAAAACTCTGAGAACAATTCATTTTTTCGCCCTGATGGGCATGTTGAACAGCACAATTGCGGCACCTTTAAAAGGAATGGCCGAAGTGTATTATTTGAAATATGGATTTTATGATTTATCAAATTCAGGAGGAAATCAATATCTCCAGAATCCGGATAAGAGTTTTAGTGAAGTTGGACAAATCGCTACTGATAATCCGCTTGCAGAAACATCCAGGGTTTCAGAATCAGAACCAGTGATTTTGCCTGAAAATCCGGGTATCAAAAATAATGTAAATATATTCTATCCTTCAGATATAAGTGAAGGCACTATTGGCATAACCACCGAAACCCCATTTGACAATGGAAGTGATAATATTTTTAAAATAGACCTTCCTGATCTTCCTCAAAAAACAGACAAAGCATACCTTATATATGATCTTTTTGGCGTTCAGGATTTTAATGCAGTTTCGCGCAGTATTAATGACAGGCCATCGGTTGGCGGATACGTTATTAAGAAAAACAGTGAATGGTCGCACCAGAAAGAAGAAATAAATGGTGAATGGCTGTTAAAAGGAGAAAACAGAATTCTATTTACCCTTGCTAACAAAGCCAGACACTTTTATAAAATTAAAAACCTTAAAATTGAAATTGAAAAGGATGAAAAATCTTTAATTGATCAAAAAATTGTTATTCAGCAGCAGAGTACTGTTTTTTCGAAAGCAGGCAAAGTGTTTGTAAAGGGCTTTTTACGAAGCTTTGATAATAAAGCAAAAATTGATATTGATGGCGAAGAACTCGAAGTAAATAATGGCGAATTCGAGGGATTTATTCCTCTCATTCAAAATAATAATCAAAATTTTTTGCTTGCCAGGGCAACCGATGAAAATGGA
>JBBQUP010000128.1:0-7334 GCA_038212305.1 Bacteroidales bacterium | reverse complement strand
GTAACACCAATATTGTCGGTGGAAGCAGTCCAACTAAGCGCTGTACTCACTGATGTAGTGTTGCTTGCCGAAAGATTTGTAGGAGTTGAAGGTGGGTTGGTATCAACTACCGCGCTTGTTAAGTATAATAACCAATCGCTTGAAGTACTTGGAGCAGTAAGATTGCTTCCAGTTGTTGTACCAGAAATATTTACTCTTGTATTGGTATTTGCGCCATTAATCCAAACGCCATTATATGTAGTTCCAGCTGGAGTTGTAACAGAAACATTTCCACCTGAAGGTAAATACACCAAATATCGCGAGCCTGATTTTGCTAGACAATAACCATTTGTACTTCCATTAATTACAGGAGTCATTTCATAAAAAGGAATTGTTTCCATAAAATCCCACACACTTTTTAATATATTGTGTTGTGCTTGATGCCTTTGGTTAACATCAAGAGTTCCTGAATAACCCGATGAACTGTCGCCGTTATTATCAGCAAAATTAAGTGCACCAGCTGCCATCATAATAACCCAAGCATTTTTACGCAATTGCACATCGGTATAGCTTAACTGATATATATTTCCATACCATAGTACTTCTTGAGCATACATAGGTTGGTTAACATTCTTTCTAGCCATCAAACCATCATAAAGTGTAGTCAGGTTTGTTGTTTTGGGTCCTTGAAGAACTTGATAAGAAGCCCAGGCTGAATTCTCAAAAGGGTTTTGATTCGTTTCATTGTGAACGGATAGTAAATGACCTTGAGTATTCTGTAAGGATATTTTAGTACCCAAACCATTGATTTCAGCTGCTGTAAACTCATTAACATTTATATACAATGGTTCTGGCCCAGCTACACTATATAATTCGTTCCAATAGGCTCCCAAGCGCGCTACAGTATAATTAATATATGTTGTTTGATTGGCAGCATCCCTAGGATAATTGGCATTTTGACCAAAGAATCCAGCAAAAGGAAAAACTATTATTTTACGTGCAGCAAGAATATCAAGAATGCGTTCCATCTTGGTATATTCGGCAGGATTGGGTTTATTTGTAGTTGAATTCCATAAATTTGGAGTATTCCAACCTGCTCCTCGGCCCGATTCATTACGGTTAAGTAAATGACTGGCAATAGATAATGTGTTGTATTTATTTGCAACTATTGAATCTAAGAATTTATTGCGGTCTGAATCAGCATAATTAGAAGCGAAAAAACGATCGCCCACGTGAAAACTGCGAATAAGTTCATGATTGCCACCTTTATAACCAAACCAAACTGAATTGGTCTCATCGGATGAAATTAAACCAGGAATATCAGATGGAATACTTTCGAAGCTTCCTGTAAATTGTGTTTGTGTTGCATCAGTAAACCATGCAGTGTAAGTCCAAGTACCTAGCATGTCGGGCATAACCCTAATTTTCCATAAAGTACCACCATCGTAAAACCCTTTAATAACAAGTTTTGTTTGATCTGGACGGGTAAATTCAACCTGTAAAACAGTTTGTGTAAAAGGATTGGTATAAGTTCGGGTATTCTGAATGTCGGTTTGAAACTTCGACCACAAGCCGACTTGTGCTTGAGCCTTTGTGCTTGTTATTATGCCTATGAATAGGAATAAAGCAACAACAATTTTTTTAAGTAAATCTTTTCGTTTCATTGGTTTACTTTTCGAAATATTAGTTGAATATAAAGATGGAAATAATATGTAATTGTATTAAATATTAAACAATGTTTGTTACAAATAAAAAAGCACGAACTGTTGGATGATTTTATATTTCACAATAAACGATTTATTTCACTATAAATTTCTGATTATATGTTCTTTGACTATCGCTAACTTTAACAATATAGAATCCTTTATTAAGAATACCATTTGTAATCAAGTTCATTTTCGATGCATTTTCGATTGAACGACGATAGTATAATTTACCATTGATGTCGAAAATTTCAACATTTGCTCTTTTCAAATTAGCATCAAAGTCAATGGTTAATTCACCATTTAGAGCCAATGGATTAGGATATACCCGAAGATTATGTGGATATCCTTCGTATTACTATTTGAAAGTCTTGTATTAATAGGTACTCCAGCAACAATTAAGTTTTCGATTTTCAAACCGCAATCTTGTGTAATAATTGAACAATAATTGAACAATAATTTAATGAAGTTTACTGGTAACAAGTTTAACGCTAATCAGATAACGTATACCATATAAAAACGGATTAAATATTCAACCAGGATAAGAACTTGGTTATATTAATCATTTTTTACAATTACTCCTTTACGAAACAAACACAATTATATATGTTCGATATCCGTTGGGCAGGGCAATGGAACCGCTGCTTTTCAAATTTCTGATATTGGCTTTCTTCCACTCTTTTATTGATCGCAGTTTAAACGTAGCAAAAATGAATTTTCGCTACGTTTTGAGTTTTAATAAATACCTTGTTTACCTGTTAATCTTTAATACTTTCACTTCGTAAGGTTTCATCCTGTAATTTATCATGGTTCCGTTTTGCTTGTCATTATTGGTAAAATAATCAGCCAATGTAATATCGTCATTAGAATAAATTATTGCATCCTGAAAACGGTCATCATGATTAATCAGTACAAGTATTTCCTGATCAGCTCTCATTTTATGGAATAATTCAATAAATTTATTTTCCATATAAATCTTTGACTCAGGTTTTAAAGCAGCATAAACCTTATAAGATTCATCCTTATCCCATGGGTTAAATGAATTGCGCACCGACTCTTCCATGTTGGTTGATAAAAAATAGTAGTTTCCTTTTCCAATTGAAGTTTTAACATAAGCTTCCTGAAATGTACTAGGTGAAATTTTCACATCGGTATAATTTGCAAGTTTGGTAGTTTTATCTGAACTGAATTTCTTATAGGCTACATCATATAAAGTAAAAGAATTCCGTCCAAACAAATCACCTTCGCGAGAATTAGTATAAAGCACCTGTTTGGGAAGGGTTACAACAGTATCGGAAAGTTTAATATTTGTTGCAAAATCGTTATAAAACGATTGATAAACCGAACCTCCATTTGTTAAGTAAGTTCCAATATTATCTTTCCCCAGTTGGCTAAGCGAAAAACCCGGTATAATAACACAATCTGCATTTGTCGGAATTGGCTTGTCTTCCCACGAAATTTTTACATTAAAATGTGCTTGTTTAGCAATAATAAAGGGAGTTATAAACTGAAGCATGGCTTCGTGAAAATTAGTGGTGTGAGGCACAATAATATAACACAATGGAAGTTTATCATCCCAACCAATGCCCAGTTTATCAATCCATTTGGAACTTTCGGCATAAGCTTTTCCAAAAGGAGTAATTTTATTGTCTTCGGAAAGTACGCCCATTCCTTTATCACCAATCATTAGCCCTTTTTTCATTCTGTTTGTCGAAAATTCAGGTCTTAAAGCTGGAGTTACTATAATATAATCTTCGGGAATATTGTGTGAACCCCACCAAAAATATCCTGCCGCACCTTCGGCCCAACTACTAATAAAATTTATTTGAAGATACGCGTAACACTGGAATGAAGCCATTGCGTTTGTGCTTATACCAATTTCCTGAACTAGAACCGGTTTACCTACCATTGCAGCCCATTCGACAAGAAAATTACATGAATACAATGAACGAAGTCCCATTTGAGAATCGTAAGGAAGTAAGCCTTGCGCCTTTGGAAAGCATTGAACAGCCATATAATCAGCTGATTTTGAAATAGCCTCAATGTGAAATCGCTCATCCCAACCAGCACCAATACCATTTGTAACAAGGCAATCTTTATTCCCGTCTTTGAATGCTTTGTAAATGGTTGCCATCCAATCGTCTATTTCTTTTGATGTTACTTTAAGTTTCATTGCTCCAACAAGGGTGTTTATTCCGTTTCCGAAATCGAGCGATTGTAATGCAGGATGGCTTCCGAAACGTTTTGCAAATTCAAAAGCAAGGAATTTTTCACCATCAATAATTTTTTTATCCGTAAAAATATTCCCCATTGCCCAATCAGGAAGAAATGCACCACCAGTCATCCATCCAGTAATTGGCGCTAACTGGAATGAAACCCCATATTTCAGACCCAAGTCGAGCATTATTCCAATTCTTTTCATTATGGTTTCGTCCAACTTATTGGGTTGGGGCTGAGTTAAATGCCATAAGGGAATAAAACGGACACATTTGATACCCATTTCACTGAACTTTTTAATGTCAGCATCTACTTGTTTCTCGTCCCATTTGTCGAGCATAAGTACCCAATTATACGATGGTACATAATTAATACCATTCAGAAATTGTGGATTGCCTTGATTCAGAAAATATTTATCCCCAGCAGTCCATTTTGGTTGGGCATTACTTTTTGTAAAGAGAAAAATCAGTACGAATATTGCGGCCAAATAAGAGAATTTCATATTTTTCATTTGTTAGTGTATTCAATTAATATTGGAATATTGGTTCGTGCTAGGTAAGTTAGAGTATATTAATTACTTATTTTAAAAATAAGTATTTCAGCTGGGTTCATTTTTATATTTATCTCTTTCCCTTTGTATTTCTTCGCATTTTCCGAGTGTATACTTTCAATTTCAATTGCATCTTTGGAATATATATTTACACATTGGTTTGTATTTTCGTGATTTATCAACAGCATTATTCTTTGGCTATTTCTATTCTTTATATAAAGTTCAATATATTTATTGTCAATATAAATATCTGATTTAGGCTTTAATGCATTATACAACTTATGGGCATCAACATTAGCCCAGGGATTATAGGTTTGCTGAATGCTGGCCTCGATATCGGCGGCTAAAAAGTAATAATCGCCTTTTCCAACCTGAGTTTTAACAAATACATATTGCGATTTTTTTTCAAAATAGTCGGATGTTAATATGTGATACGGAGCAATATCTTTAACACTTTCGGATGTTATTTCTTTTAAATTTACATTACTAAGCTGAAGTGCTGTTCGTCCAAACAAATCGCCTTCCTGCCTTGCGGGATATAATATTATCTGATTTGCAAAGGTTTGTTTGCCTGAGAATTGAATATTGGGCGCAAGGTCGTTAAAATATGACTGGTATACCTTTCCTCCATTTACTAAGTAACTATTAATGTTTGCTTTGCCAGCATTTGAAAGTTGAAAACCTGGAATAATAACACATGTAGCATCATTTGGAATAGGCTTGTCTTCCCAACAAATTTTCACATCGAAATGGGCTTGCTTGGCCAAAGTAAAAGGAGTAATGAAACGACGCATTGTTTCATAGAACTCGGTGGTATGAGGAACTATGATATAACAAACAGGAAGTTCATCGTTCCATCCTGTTCCTAATTTCTGAATAATATTTGAATATAATTTATAAGTTTCACCTTGGGTGTTTAATGTATTATTAATGTTGAGTATACCCATATATTTATCGCCCCCTAATTCGCCTGTAACCATTTTAGCAACCGAATAATCTTTTCGTAAACCTGGGGTTGTGACAATATAATTAGGCGTAACACAATGCGAACTCCACCAAAAATATCCAGCAGCACCTTCGGCCCAATTGCTCATGTAATTCACTCGCAGAAATTTAGCCACTTCAAAGTCGGGCATTGACAAAGAACTTGCACCATTTTCTTGCATCAAAACAGGTTTTCCGACCATTGCAGCCCATTCGGCAATAAAATTACTGCTATACAAACTTCGTTGTCCTATTTGAGGATCGTATTGCAAAGTGCCATGAAAATATGAATACGAATGAACCGACATATAATCACAAGCATCGGCAATGGCTTCGATATTAAAATAAGGATCGAAACCGGTACCTATACCATTTGTAATAAGAACATCTGGGTTGTACTTTTTGAATTCGGTGTATATTATTTTCATCCAACTTGCAATTTCCTTAGGTGTAACCTGAAGTTTCATTTGCTCAACAAGGACGTTCATTTCATTACCAAAATCGAAACCATGAATAGCCGGATGATTCTTGTAGCGTTTTGCAATGGCTGAAACCATAAACTTTTCACCCTCAATTATTGCTGAGTCTTTATAAATATTACCCACAGCCCAGTCTGGTAAAAATGTTCCGCCCGACATCCACCCAGTAAAAAGAGTATATTGAAAATGAATATTGTATTTAATGCCTAGTGCCAAAAAGGTATCAATGCGGCATAACATCTGTTCGTTAAGTTTATTGGGCTGAGGCTGAATGGAATGCCATAAAGGAAAAAAACGAATACATTTGACACCCGCTTGTTTTAATGCAGCTATATCGCGTTCTGCTTGTTTTGCATCCCAATTTTCGAACATCATCATCCAGTTAATGGGTGGAACATAATTCACCCCATTTAAAAATACTGGCTTGCCTTGATAATCAATAAATTTACCATCAACAGTCCATTTTTGTTGGGCATAGATAGAAGTTGTTGCTACAATTAGCAATATAAAAACACGTAAAAAAAACAAACTCGATTTTTTCATATAAACATAGTTTTAATGAGTTTTTGACTTAAGGCTATATGATCATTATTGTTAACATATTCAAGCTTATTACACGCCAGTAAAATATTCGCTTTTAATATAGTCATTGCAAAAACCAACAAATACTGCGTTACTATCGTTTTTGAAACAGTCATTTACAAACAACACTATATAAATAAAAGAAACATTCGTTTTGTCCAACACTACCAAGTATTTTTACAGTTTTCTCACAAACACTTATTACGATAGGTTAACCTAACAACTTCTACTTCCGACGAATTGAACCTAATTAAACAATATTCCTTGCTGAAATTCTTCATTACAGATGTATGCCGTCATACTCATTTCATATTCTGTTTATTGTAACGTACGGTTTGCTCATATCATGATTTATCATCACAAGAATTACCACTTTTCCTCTTTTTTTCGGTATATCTTATTATCAAAATAAATGCATGAATCTGGTTTTTTAAGCAGATAAATAGGTAACGGTTAAGAATATGAAAGCAGCGGAATTTATAACACGAACGAATAGGTTTAAACCTTAATTTTATTGTACGTTTTTAAACTTTCTCCGCTATTTTTTCATATTCAATTTTGTGCATCCGTACTTATTAATTTTCTTTTTTCGTGCCACTCACAATCCTAGAAATAATCCCATTTTGGTCTGTAAATTCGCCAACTAATATACCCGCTAAATGGATTACTATAAATGCTATAAGGTAGTAAATACTAAGGACGTGGATTTCTTCCATGAAATTTTTCAATTCTTTGGGTCCAAATTCAATGATAAGTCCAGTAAGAAGCGAAACAATGACACAGATATAAAAAATGATATATGTCCATTTCTGAAATTTCATTTTTGCGGAAAGGTTTTTC
>JBBQUP010000127.1:0-7389 GCA_038212305.1 Bacteroidales bacterium | reverse complement strand
CCAAATTAAAAACCACAACAACAAATGACTTTAAAAGATAAAACCTATTGTGTGATTATGGCTGGTGGAATAGGCAGTCGCTTTTGGCCATTAAGTCAAACACAAACTCCTAAACAGTTTTTAGATATTCTAGGAATTGGTCGAACATTAATTCAACAAACCTTTGATCGGTTTCTTCCAATTTGTTCACCCGAAAATTTTTTGATTGTAACAAGTGAAGAATATAAAGATATTGTACTTGCTCAACTCCCTCAATTAAAAGAAGAACAAATATTATTAGAGCCAGCTCGAAGAAATACTGCTCCATGTATAGCTTATGCCAATGCGCGCATAAAAAAGAAAAATGAAAATGCCCTAATTGTCGTCACTCCAGCTGATCATTACATTACGCAAGAAGAACTATTTAGAGCCAATATAACCCGAGGATTAGAGTTTGTTGACTCCGATGACTCGTTGCTAACATTAGGAATAAAACCTCACCGTCCTGAAACTGGTTATGGATACATACAAATTGGTCATGAAGTAGATAACTCGTTTCCAAATTTTAGAACAGTTAAAACTTTTACTGAAAAACCTAACTTTGAATTAGCAAAGGTATTTTTTGACAGTGGCGAATTTTTCTGGAATTCGGGAATATTTATTTGGTCATTAACCACTATTCAAAAAGCGTTTAAGAATGAACTGAATGAGGTTTATGAATTATTCGAAAAATCATCGGATCAGCTATTAACGAGTAATGAGGCTGAAGCGATAAAAGATATATACATGTCATGCCCAAATATCTCGATTGATTATGGGGTTATGGAAAAAGCGAAAAATGTATATGTACAAACTGTTGATTTTGGATGGTCTGATTTAGGGACTTGGACATCTTTACATGAGCATACAAAAAAAGATGAATCGCAAAACTCGATACTAAATGGCAATGTATTATTATATGATACATCCAATTCTATTGTTCATATGCCGAACGAAAAAATAGTAATCATTCAAGGATTGAATGACTATATTGTAGTAGAATCGAACAATGCATTACTCATATGTCCTAAAAGCAACGAACAGCAAATAAAGCAATTTGTCGCTGATGCAAAAACCGAGTTTGGGATGAAATAACAACACATTAAATTAAAAATAAATAAAAAGCCACCAATACAAAATTTGGTGGCTTTTTTTGACTTATAATTTCAATATATTACTAAAGATGAAAGGGGAGCCGTTGCTCCCCATGAAGAAAATGAACAACCACTTGGGGTTTGTTATTTTGAATGTTATACATATCGTTTTATGACACTGCAAACAAACTAAAGTTTTTTCCAACTGTCAAACTTATGGGATTGTAGAGCTCTCATTGGGTTGAAATTGTCAAATATGGGGTAAAAAGTTTTATCGAGGGGTAAGAATTTTGAATTGAAAATGGTTTAAAATTGTTATTTTTACTTTCAAGAAAATGAAGACCCCTCTTAATTATGAATTTGAGCCAAAAACTTCCTCACTATTTAACCGAGAAAAAGAATATTCTTCGATTAATATTCTTTACCGCATTTTTTGCCTTAATATTCGTAAATATCTATGCGCCTTTTGGAATTAAAAGTTTTTTAAATATCACAAAAGAGTGGGATCTGTTTTTATTATCGAGTTTGATTATTTTAACCGGGATGATGGTTGTTGCCATTAGCCGAATAATCATGTATCAGATTACCAAAAGAGGTAAAGTTCTTAGTATTTTAGATTATTTAATTTGGGTTGGAATTGAAGTCGTTAGCATGGCACTATTCTATACCGTATACGAATTATTCTTTCTTTCTGATGCCAGACCAATTCAAACCGCATTTGGGAAATCAATTTTAAACACATCGTTGGTATTATTGCTTCCCTATTCGGTTTTGTGGCTTTATTTCTCGTGGCTTGAGAAAAGCGATAAACTAACTGCCATATCAGAGAACCCCGATATTTTGCCAACAAAAACATTTATTCCTTTTAGAGATGAGAAAGGAACCTTGCGCATTTCAATTAAACCCAACGACATACTGTACATTCAGGGAAGCGATAATTACTCCACCATTTATTATCACACCAACGAAAAAACATCAAAACACTTACTGCGAAACACGCTCAAGAAGCTAGAGAAAGAGCTAACTATTTACGGGATAATTCGTTGTCATAGATCTTACTTGATTAATATTGATAAAATTAAACTCGTAAGAAAAGAAAAAGATGGCTTATTTATTGAATTGGATACAATCCCTCCCACCATTGTTCCCATCTCTAAAACATACACAAAAGAAGTATTCCAATCGTTTGGGTACACCGAATAATAACAGAAAAACACCTTGTATATTAAGAAGCTGATAAAATGAAAACAGAATTAGGAAGAATAATAGATAAGATAATTCAGGGTGATGAACATTCTATTTTCTTTTTCGATCTTCTTCGCTTCCCTCTCTTCTATAATCTAATCCTTTTTGCGAAATAAATCCTTCATACGATCCAATAAATTGCGATGTTCTTCGGGCGATGGCGAATCGGACGATGAATTACGAACACTGGGACTATCGGACTTATCGCGGCGACCAAATAATTTCTCGAACACATTTTTACTATTAGGATCATCGAGGGTAAAATCAGGACATTGCATTCTTGAAGCCAAATAATCAGGCAAAGGAGAAAACGAATTATCGGTATAGATACCAAAACGCGGATCGTTCTCAACCTTTTTTAAAAATCTCGCAAAAATGGGTAGTGCTGTGTGTGCACCCTGCCCCAGTGAAGTTGACCTCCATCGAATAGCTGGATTGTCGTTGCCCACCCAAGCTCCGGCAACTAATCGAGGTGTAAATCCAATAAACCAACCATCGGAATTGTTTTGAGTTGTACCGGTTTTTCCACCTAAATCGGTTGTTAATGCAAAAACTGATCGCAACGATTTTCCAGTACCATTGTCAACAACACCTTTAAG
Source organism: Bacteroidales bacterium (assembly GCA_038212305.1). Taxonomy (GTDB): domain Bacteria; phylum Bacteroidota; class Bacteroidia; order Bacteroidales; family Marinilabiliaceae; genus JBBQUP01. Next base: position 4,433 of record JBBQUP010000127.1, on the reverse strand, counting down.
CATTTCAACTATCATGCGCGAGACATCAGGATCTAAAACTAACTCATCCTTTCTTACTGATGCATCTTTATACAAAACCTTACCGTTTTTATCTTCAATTCTCAATAGTCCGAGAGGCTCAATTTTTTGCCCGTAATTAATAAAAGGTGAGTAGGCTGATACCATATCGTATAACGAAATATCCACCGCCCCTAAAGCAATAGATGGTAAAACGGGTATTTTAGACGTAACTCCCATTTTCTCCGCCAAATCAACCACATCTCTCGGACCCGTTCGTACAATTAATTCGGCCGATACGGTATTCACAGAGTTTGCCAACCCTCCCTTTAAAGAGTAGTACCCTTCTTGATCACCATCAGAATTCTTTGGCGACCAATTTTGATAGTCGCTATAAACCCGTTGTTCATTGCTGAAAAAATCGCAAGGCTCAAAACCTTTTACTAAGGCAGCCGCATAAACAAATGGTTTAAATGTCGATCCCACTTGCCGTGTAGAAGTAACATGGTCGTATGGGAATGATCTGTGATCGGCACCTCCTACCCAAGCCAAAATATGTCCATTTTTAGCATCCAGCGCAAAAAATCCTACATTTAGTTGCTTTAAATAATAAGCTATTGAATCGGCTGGACTCATATTAACGTTGGCATAGCCTGAAGCAGAATAAACATGCATTTTTATTTTCTTCTTCATCTCCTGTTGAGCCTGTGCATCAGTCATTCCTTGATCACGGTACTCTTTAAAACGAGATGAATTTATCAATTCGTTACGATAAATATTAGGCGACTGTGCCCAAGGTGATTTATTTTTCCAATGTACATCAAACTCTTTTTGAATAATTTCCATTTGTTGTTTTACGGATGCTTCTGCATAAGTCTGCAGGCGCGAATCGATGGTGGTATAAATCCTTAACCCATCGGTATAAACATCATAATCATTGCCATATTTATCACTGAGAATTTCTTGTACCCGAATTCGAATTTTCTCGCGAAAATAAGGAGCTAAACCTGTATTAAAATCAATTCGATTGTAGGAAATTCGCATGGGTTCGGCTTTCCATTTATTTCCTTCGTTTTCGGTTAATTTTTCATTAACCACCATTCGCGAAAGAACGATGTTTCGCCTATCGGTTGACTTTTCAGGATTTAATCGAGGATTATAAGCCGTGTTTGCAGCTAGCATGCCAACTAAAGTTGCTGCTTCGGCGGGATTTAAAAACTTAGATTTTTTATTGAAAAAACGTTGAGAAGCAGCTTCAATTCCATAAACATCTTCGCCAAAAGGCACTGTATTTAAGTATAAACCAAGGATTTCCTCTTTTGAGAATGTCTTTTCTAATCGACTAGCAATAAAAGCTTCTCGAATTTTATTTATGGGCATTGACACAAAACCCATCTTTTTTCTGGGGAAAAGATTTTTAGCTAATTGCTGACTAATAGTACTTCCACCGCCTTGTTTTTTATCGCCAAACAATACCGTTTTAACGAGTACTCGTCCCAAACTCATAAAATCCAACCCATTGTGCTCAAAAAACCGACTGTCTTCGGTGGCAACTAAAGCATTTTTTACATATTTCGAAATCTCTTTATTAGCAACTGTTTGTCGGTTTTCAAGGTAATACCCTCCCATAATTTTTCCATCAATGGAATAAACGAGCGAAGCATTATGGTTATCAATTCGTTTAAGCGTATTGGTATTGGGCAGTTTTCCAAACAATCCGATGTAAACAAATAAAACTAACAAAAAGAAAATCCCTAAAACTACACCGCTTATTTTTAATGCCCAAAGAGCTATTTGTTTAGAAGTGGTGGCTTGTGAACCTGCACTATTACCTTTTTTTGCCATAAAAACAGAAATCAACTTAGTAAGAAGATGCAAATTTAAGTAAACTAATGAACCACCCTAATCAGGAATGAGTGATATCCATTTTAATTGGTTGATTTTAGATTTGAATTGCCATTCCGAAAAAAATTGTTTCAGAAACTCATACAGATATAAATGTCGCGCTATAGCCACCTGCCTAGCTGTTTGAGTATGCATCATATCTTTTAAACGAAATAATTTTTCGAAAAAATGGTTGATTGTAGGCTCCGTTGATTCGGGATAATTGGCTGGAAATATATTTTCATCGAAAAAAATCCGCTTTTTAAATCCTCCATAATTAAAGGTACGTGCAATTCCAATAGCACCAAGTGCATCTAACCGATCAGCATCGCGAACAATTTGCACCTCTAAACTACTGCTATCAACTCCAGATTTTTGCGATGTGAAAGAAATATTTTCAATAACATGCAATATTCGAATGCAAGATTCATCATCGAGATGTTCAGATAGTAGAGCATCATTAATAAGTTGAAGTTCCTTTTTACTATCGAAGAACTTTGAATCAATACAATCGTGAAGCAAGGAGGATAACTCAATAATTACTAAATCACCTCCTTCAATGGCAGCAATTTCGAGAGCAGCTTTTCGAACTCGAAGAGCATGTTGATAGTCGTGTCCCGAATCTATGTCTTTAAGCTTTTCTTTGGCATATTGTTCGAAATGCTCAATTAACTTTGCTATATCAATCTGGTTCAAGTTGTTATCGATTAAAGTTCACGATTTTCTCAACATCTTCGATCTCGATAGGAATGCGATCACCTAAAATTCGACAGCCACTGCGTGTCACTAATATATCATCTTCTAATCGAATGCCTCCAAATTTTCGATATTTCTCAACTTCGCTATAATTAATATATTCCGATAGCTTGTTTTGTCCTTTCCAAGAATCAATAAAAGCGGGAATAAAGTACACTCCTGGCTCATTGGTGATTACAAAATCGGGGTGCAATCGGCGTCCTAATCGCAACGATCGTAATCCAAACTGAGTACTGCGTTGAATCTCTTCATCGTAGCCAACCAGTGTATCGTTATAATCCTCCATGTCGTGCACATCTAAGCCAAGCATATGTCCAAGCCCATGCGGAAAAAAAAGTGCGTGAGCCCCTTCAATCAATGCCCGATCCATATCACCTTTCATCAATCCTAGAGATTTCAGTCCTTCGGCAATAACTCTGGCAGCCACAAAATGAACATCGTGATAAGGAATTCCTGGTTTAGTTGCTTTACGTGCTGCATTATTGGCGTTGAGTACAATTTGATAAATATCTTTTTGCTGCTGAGTAAACTTACCTCCAACCGGAGTTGTTCGAGTGTGGTCGGTTGCATAATGCAAAGGCGATTCGCAGCCAGCATCAACCAATAGAAGCTGACCATTTTTTAACGTATTGGAATGGTTGTGATTATGCAAAATTTCTCCATGAATAGAGCAAATAATCGGAAACGAAACCATTCCTCCACCAGCAACTGAGATACCTTCTAATGCACCCGTAATTTCTTGTTCAGATATACCTTCGTGAGCCATTTTCATAGCCGTTGTATGCATTTTATATCCTACGGCCATTTGCTTTTCAATCTCTTCAATTTCGCAAAGTTCCTTAAAGCTGCGCATTGAAATACAGGCATTTATTAATGTAAGACTTGCCTTTTCAATCACTTGATGATGCGGAATAGATAGCCACTCCGATAAGCGGAGAACATTTTCGGCACGATAAGGAGGTGTAAAATGAATTTCGCGTTTTTGATTGATAGCCTTTTGCAAAAACGAAACGAGGCTGTTCAATGGTTTGGTTTCTTTTACTCCAACCAATTGAGCTTTCTCAGGCATAGCGGGTTGTGCACCCATCCAAATAATATAATCGAGCGATAAATCATCACCAAAAAGTATCTCCTGATTGTTGTCCACATCAATTACTCCTACCAAATTTTGCAAATCAATCCCGAAAAAATAAAGAAATGTACTGTCCTGTCGAAAATGATAGGTATTATCGGAATAATTCATTGGAGAATCAACATTCCCTGTAATTAAAATAATCCCGCTTTTTACTTTTCGAAGAAGTTGTAACCTTCGGTTTTTATAAGTTTCGACAGAAAACATAGCTTATTTTTTTATGGTTTATATAAAGATATGATTTTTGTAGTGGTTGTAAAATACAATAGTTCGTTAAATTTTATGCGGCAATTTTGCCATAATCCAAAAGTTCTTTGACAATTTTCTGATTTTTTGCAGTGTATGGATTAATAGCAAACACGTACTTGCCTCAAGGTAAGGTGATCGGCCTTTCCAAGATTGCGCGTATTACTGACATGTATGCGCGGCGTTTGCAGATTCAGGAAAACATGACCAAGCAAATTGCCGATGCGATTCAGCAGGTGACGGGTGCAGCCGGAGTGGGCGTGGTGCTGGAAGCGCAGCATTTCTGCATGATGATGCGTGGGGTGCAAAAACAGCATTCATCCACGGTAACGTCGATGATGCTGGGGGAATTCCGCGAAAATAGCCGCACTCGGCAGGAGTTTTTGCAGCTTATTCGCCGCTAACCACATCGACGACC
>JBBQUP010000126.1:0-7647 GCA_038212305.1 Bacteroidales bacterium | reverse complement strand
GCAAATTAAAAAAATGCCCTATTTTTGCAGCCGTTATCAAACGCGATAACGCTTAGGAGAGATGGCAGAGTGGTCGATTGCGGCGGTCTTGAAAACCGTTGTACCGCGAGGTACCGGGGGTTCGAATCCCTCTCTCTCCGCCAAATTTCAGAACCCTTGTAAGCTCAGGCTTGCAAGGGTTTTTTTGTGGGTGCATAAATCGCCTCAATTTCAATCTTGTTGTAAATAATTTTAATTTTCACTTCAGGAAAGTTCACTAACAAGATATTCCGATTATAAAAAACACAAAATCATTCATATAAAATATTTTCAATTTGAATTTTGCTATCAGCTCTACTGTTTATTCAATTTTTCCAAGCTTTTCTTAAAAAATTTGGTTTCCTTTGTAGTTAAATTTTAAAGGTTATTAGAATGAATAGTAGATTGACAGCCCACACCTTTCACATTCCCGTTATGGGATTGGGTTATACTATCGACACACCAATTAAAGTAGCACATTATGGTATTTCATCTGCCATATCTTTAGTTGATGATGCTTTGATGGAAGCCATGCGCGAGTTTTATAGCAAGAAATTTAATCTTCCGTTTAACCCAATTGGTAATCATCACATAGAAGATCGAGTTAAAAGAATTACTGCTTATTTGAATTTGGTTGAGAAAATTGTTAAAACCAAGTTCGAAGATGTTAAAGCTTCATTTGCTCAAAAAAAAGGCGAATTGGCTAAATATATGGACATGCTTCCTGATGTATCGACACTGAAAATCGAATATCATAAATTCATTCAGTCTCCTGATCATTTGTCGGGCATTCGTGAATGGCTAAACAATCATCTGCCTGTAGGGTCTATTGACGTCAATATCATGACAAAATTGGATCGCGAAAAATACAAGGATGGTGAAAAACTTCCGTCAACATTCAATGATGCCCATATGGCATTGAAAGGTTTTGCCGAGAGTAATCTTTCCTCAGCCTTGATATTATCAGCAGGAATGAATCCTAGCTTATATACGTACATCGAAAGCTTTCCCGATTTTTTCCCTGATGCTAATGGCATATTAAGAAAAAGGATTATTCTCAAAGTAAGTGATTATCGTTCAGCGTTGATACAAGGCAAATTTCTAGCAAAAAAAGGAATTTGGGTTTCTGAGTTTCGAGTTGAATCAGCAATCAATTGCGGAGGTCATGCCTTTGTTAGTAATGGTGATGCACTGGGACCAATTCTTGAGGAATTTAAAAAATCGAAAGAATCGCTTAAGTCCGAAATCTACCCTATGTGGTGCGATGCTTTAAAAGCAAAAAACATCGATGCACCTAACGAAATGCCGGAACTATTAATAACAGCTCAAGGCGGTTTAGGCACAGCCAAAGAACATGAATTCTTACTTTCGTACTACGGATTAGATTCCATTGGTTGGGGATCGCCCTTTATGTTAGTGCCAGAAGCAACACTTGTTGATGATCACACGCTTGATCTATTATGCAAAGCAACTGAAGAGGATCTTTACTTAAGCGATGTATCACCAGTTGGTGTACCATTCAATAACTTACGAAATAACACCAAAGATATTGAGCGCGACCAGAACATCGCCAATGGTACTCCGGGATTTAAGTGTACCATGCGATTTTGCGAAGTTACACCTGCATACGACAATAAAATTTGGTGTACTGCATCGCGTCAATATCAAAAACGCAGACTAGAAGAAATAAAAACACTAAATCTCAATACAACTGAATACGAGGAACAATACAAATCGATAATTCAAAAAACATGTATATGTGTTGGGTTGAGCACATCAGCATTAATGGTAAACAACCCTACATCGAAACCCTACATCGGAACTGTTTCGGTTTGCCCTGGTCCTAACTTGGCATACTTCACCAAAACCATGAGTCTGCAAGAAATGGTTGATCATATTTATGGTCGCACTAATGTGTTAGAAAGAACTGATCGCCCTCACATGTTTATTAAAGAATTAATGTTGTACAATCAATATTTATCTGATAAACGATTATCGGTTTTTTTAACTGATAAAGAACGTAAAGGTTTAGATGGCATGGAGAAAAGAGTCAATGAAGCTATTGTGTATTATCAACAACTTACTGATAATAATACACTTGATAATAATTTTTCAACTTCTTTAAAAGCCTTTAAAAATTAACAATCGATATTTTTTTTGTTAAATAATAACACAAAGCCTTTTAGATTTTTAGAATCTGAAGGGCTTTTTTTATTCAAAATATAGAAAAATAAAAAATAATGTTAAAAACAATAAAATTACGAAACTTCCCCTTCCCTCATTCGTAACATTCCGCATAAAAAGTACAATTATGAGGAAAATACGCATTTCCATTTTGTTTTTTAGCTTAATCGCTATGAGTTCGGCACTAAATGCCCAAGTTCATAAACTTGAAGCCACTTTTATCACAGGCATTATAAGATACATGCAATGGCCTCAAACATCGGGTGGCGATTTTATTATCGGGGTTTTAGATGTTAATCATCCAATTACCACTGAGTTAAATGGGATGGCCGGAGGACGTAAAGTTGGTCTTTCGCAGATTAAAGTAGTTGAATTCGAAAATATTCAATCGCTCACATCGTGCAGCATACTTTTTATCCCTAAAAAAAATACCAGCTTAGCCAAAAAATGTTTAGAAAAATTGGGTAATTCGCATGTAATTATCATTACCGAAGAGCAAGATTGGGTTCCTCGTGAAGCAACCATCAATTTTAAAGAAGTTGATAATAAATTAGCCTTTTATCTGAATTCAAGTAATGCAGCAGCTCAAAAAGTTCAAATAAGTGAAAAATTAAAACAGATGGCATCGAATTAATTCTGTTTTACTTAAATAGATGAAACTATCATGATTTAATTTTAAACACTCAGGTTAATGATTAAAGGAATCAAGCGACTTCGATAAGTCCTGCAATCAGTCTTGTATCTTGATACTAAAATCTTAATACTAAATTTTAAATATATCAAAACCCTCGTTACATTTTTGTGCCGAGGTTTTTTTTCATGATCTTATCTTCACCAAAAACCCCATCTTTTTGGGTATTGAGCTCGAAAAGCTAAGCTCCTTCCCTGAAATGGGATGTATAAAACTTAATTTTTGGGCATGCAAAGCCAATCGGTTTATAGGATTGAATTTTGAACCATATTTTTTGTCGCCAACGATAATAAAACCAACCTCTTTTAACTGTACACGAATTTGATTCTTACGACCTGTTTCCAGATTTAGGCTTAGCAACGAATAGTCATCATTCATTTTTTCAGTGGCATAATGCGTGATGGCTTTCTGTCCCACTTCGGGGTTATGGCTCACATGCACAATACCTGTTGGCCCTTCAACCAAATTGTGAATTAGCACGCCTGCAGACGGATCAATTTTGCCTTCAACAACAGCCAAATACTGACGGTCGGTCACCACGTTATCCCAATCTCTCTGCATTTTCGATTGAATCTCAGCACTTTTTGCAAACATCATCACACCCGATGTTTCTAAATCGAGACGATGAAGCACAAAAACCCTGTTTTTCGAATTTTGGTTTTTCACGTAATCACTCACCCTGCGATAAGCTGTATCTAACTTTTCGTCTTTTGTGGCAATGGAAAGCAAGCCCGATGGTTTATCAATAACTATAATGGATGCATCTTCAAATAAAATAGTTAAATCACTGGCTATAACCTCATCTGGTTTATCTGCATTTCCAATACTTACTTTATCGCCTACTTTAAGCAAATAATTGTATTTCGAAACTGCCTTCCCATTAACATATACACTGTGACTTAACAACGATTTAATGCTCGTGCGACTTTTACCCGGCATAACCTCCGTTAAAAAAGCCATTAACTCCGAAGGTGATTTGATGGTATAATGCGGCGCAGCTTTCATAATTTATTATCTTTTAAGGCTACTTGCCTTTAGCGTGTTAATCATTAACGATGCAATGGTCATCGGTCCAACTCCACCAGGAACAGGTGTTATGTAACTGCATTTAGGAGCCACTTCATCGAATTTAACATCACCTTTAAGCTTCCATCCACTTTTTGTTTCTGTTGATGGCACTCGTGTTGTTCCAACGTCGATAACCACAGCACCCGATTTTACCATATCCTCAGTTACAAATTCGGGAATACCAACGGCGGCAACAATAATATCTGCCTGAGCACAAAGCGCTTTTAAATTTTCGCTGCGACTATGCAAAACTGTTACGGTACAATTGCCAGGATTTCGCTTTTGCGAAAGCAATATGCTCATTGGTCGACCTACGATGTTGCTTCGCCCAATAACCACGCAATGTTTTCCGCTGGTTTCAATTTTATAATAATCAAGAAGCTCTAAAATTCCTTGTGGAGTAGCACTCACAAACGTTTCCATTCCAAGTGTTAAACGACCAATATTTTTAGGATGAAACCCATCAACATCTTTATTGGGTGAGATAGCTTCAGTAACCCGATCTTCGGAAATATGTTTTGGCAATGGTAACTGAACAATAAAGCCATCTACTCCTTCATCGTTATTCAGTTCCTGTACTTTTGCAAGTAATTCGGCTTCGGTGACAGAGGTGTCAAATCGGACCAAGGATGATTTAAAACCTACTTCTTCGCAAGCCTTAATTTTAGCTGCAACATAAGTTTCACTGCCACCATCGTTACCAACCAAAACAGCAACCAAATGAGGAGCACGTTTTCCCATGGCGGTTAATACGTTTACCTTATCAGCAATAAGTTTACGTACTTGCTGCGAAACCAATTTACCATCGATGAGTTGCATATCTTTGAGTTTATTCGATTAAGTAATTCAATTAAGATCTAAGACCAATTTATTATTTTGTGTTTTACTGTTTATGAATCAATTAGCTAATAATAACACGACATTATTTCCAATGAAGTACTTACCTTAACGTTCTATTATTATTTTAAATATGGATTCACTGGCAAATCCAAAATTACATAATCCAACGATTTCATGGACTCAATCACTGTTGCATCTGGTTTTTCTTTAAACATAACACAATACAGATGATTGTAGGGAATAAGATGAGTGGCGCTTAAAAAGTTTAAAACTCGAATCCGCTTTAATATCTTTTTCCAATTCGATTGATTAATGGGTGCTTGATTAATAATGGTTTTATCAGCTTTTAAATCTAAAATTAAATTAATTCGCTTAAAAGCGATGCACGTAAGACCCATTCCCATTGCAATTTTTTCAATTTCGCGTTCCGATATCTTAAATACATAGTTACCAACAGTCTCGAACGAAAAACGGTTTTTCCAGAGCTTATTTATTAAATTAGGGTTAAACAAATCCAAAACATTCTTAACAAACAAAAGCAAAGGCATTTTCGAAAGCACATCAATGGGTTCGATCATGATAGTTGCTTTTCTAGAACACCTAATCATCTCATACAAACCTAAATAAGCTTTGGGGAAATGATGAAATGCCTCTTTGCAAAATAAATAATCAAATGAATTATCGTTGTAATGAATTTTTTCAACGTTAACTTGACTATATTCATTAATTAAATGCTCTTTCTGAGCCTCAATTAAAAAGTAATCGCTAATATCGGAGGCCATAGCATCTTGACCTTGATTTAGAAGGTAGTTCGCCTCCAAGCCATTGTAATCGCCTACCGTCAACCAACTACTCTTGCTTTTAACAAATGGCTTAAGTACATCAAGCGTTCGCTTTTGCAACTGGTAATTAATGCAGTTTTTATTAATAAGATGAAACAATCGTTCGTCCCGCTCACTAGTCCTGCTATTCCAATTGTTTATGTGCGCCTGATAACTTAATTCATTGTTATTCATTCGATTTGGGTTGCTTGTTTCATTGAAAAATTCACCCTCACTAGCGTCTTCCAGTCATTCCCCCCATCATACGTGAAAGGTTTTTACCTTGCGACATCATTTTCATCACTTTACGCGTATCGTCGAACTGCTTAATCAAACGATTAACTTCTTGAATTGTAGTCCCACTACCATCGGCAATTCGCTTACGTCGACTGCCATTTATTATCTCAGGTGCATCGCGCTCCTTTGGAGTCATTGAAAATATTATGGCTTCGATACCTTTGAATGCATTATCATCAAAATCCATGTCCTTAATCACTTTTCCCATTCCTGGAATCATCCCTGCCAGATCCTTGATGTTACCCATCTTCTTGATCTGTTGTATTTGGCTCAAAAAATCGTCGAAATTAAACTGATTTTTGGCAATTTTCTTTTGGAGTTTGCGAGCCTCTTCTGAGTCGAATTGTTCCTGAGCGCGCTCAACCAACGAAACAATATCACCCATCCCCAAAATACGATCGGCCATACGATCAGGGTGAAATACGTCTAACGCATCCATTTTCTCGCCTGTACCCACAAATTTAATGGGTTTGTTAACCACACTGCGAATCGATAAGGCTGCACCACCGCGTGTATCACCATCGAGTTTTGTTAAAATAACCCCATCGAAATTTAAACGATCGTTGAATTCTTTGGCTGTATTAACGGCATCCTGACCTGTCATGGAATCAACGACAAACAGCGTTTCAGTAGGATCGATGGCTTTTTTAACAGCAGCAATCTCGTTCATCATCTGCTCATCAATAGCCAAACGACCAGCGGTATCCACAATTACCACATCGTAACCACCCTCTTTGGCTTTTTTGATACCCGCTTTAGCTATGGATACAGGATCGTTATTTCCCAAATCGGCATAAACAGTCACACCAATTTGCTCACCCAACACCTGAAGCTGAGTTATCGCAGCCGGGCGGTATACGTCACATGCAATTAGCATAGGGTTTTTACCCCGCTTGTTTTTCAGTAAATTGGCTAACTTACCGGTTAAGGTTGTTTTACCCGAACCTTGCAAACCAGCAATAAGAATAACTGCCGGATTACCTTTTAAGTTTATATCAATAGATGCGCCTCCCATGAGCTCAGCAAGCTCATCGTGCACAATTTTAATCATCATTTGCCCTGGTTTAACGGCGTTAAGCACGTTTTGCCCCATGGCTTTATCTTTAACAGTATCTACAAACGTTTTCGCTGTTTTGTAGTTTACATCGGAATCGAGCAAGGCACGGCGCACGTCTTTTAGAGTCTCAACAATATTAAGTTCGCTGATTTTTCCTTCTCCTTTTAGGAGTTTAAACGACCGCTCAAGCTTTTCACTTAAATTTTCAAACATTTTTAAAAGCCTTTTAATTTCGAATGCAAAATTAAAAAATATTTGCTAACCTGAGTTGATGCGACTTAGATTTGTTTCAAGTTATATTAAGAAAGGGGTTTGGGGTTTGATGTTTAGGGTTTATTAGTTTAGGCTTTGGAGGATCATTCTGTTGGGAGTAGCTGATATTTATATATAATTCAACAATACTTCGGTAAATATTAATATAATTATCTGAATATCAGCAAAATAAGCAACAAATAATTTGGTTAAAGCCTTATAAATCAGTATCTTAAAAGATTATTCGACAATTTTTTAAGTATGACTCCTAATGCTAGTAATTTCGTTAAACGTCACATATTCAATATGTTAGAAAATAGTGCTTTAATCAAGTTAAGAAAAACCCGTAAAGACTTTATCGTCACTGTACTTTGGCATATTCTGAGTATCAAAGGTAAAATTAATTTTTTGCAATTGGA
>JBBQUP010000125.1:0-7826 GCA_038212305.1 Bacteroidales bacterium | reverse complement strand
GGAAATGCTCAAATTAAATCGATGAAAAAAGTAGCGGGCACTTTAAAGCTTGATCAAGCACAGTACCGCGAGCTAGAGGCATTCTCGAAATTTGGATCGGATTTGGATGCCGCAACAATGGGAATATTAGATCGTGGTCGGAAAAATGTGGAATTACTTAAGCAACCTCAGTTTCAGCCCATGCCAGTTAGTAAGCAGGTAGCACTTATTTATTGTGGAAATCATGGCTTATTATCAGAAGTTCCAAGCGATAAAATAAAAGAATTTGAAAAAGAGTATATTGGGTTTTTAGAAGTAAAACATCCGAAAGTTCTTGAAGATTTAGGTAAAGGAATATTGGATGATACCATTTCGGGCATACTTGAAAGCGTGGCTGCCGAAATATCTAAACAATTTGAGCAAACCGTTGAATAAAACACATGGCTAATTTAAAAGACATACGTGTTCGCATAGGTTCGGTTAAAACAACTCGGCAGGTAACTAGTGCTATGAAAATGGTATCGGCTGCGAAGTTTAAAAAAGGGCATGATCGAATAATCGCCATTCGACCTTATGTTACTAAATTGAGTAATTTAGTTTTAGATTTAGTTAATACAGCCGGTGATATGTATGGTGGTTTATATTCTCAAAAACGAGATGTAAATCGTGTATTAGTGGTTGTTATTACTTCAAATCGTGGGTTGTGTGGGGCTTTTAATAGCAATGTTATTAAACAAACTGAGAAATTTATTAAGTCCGATTTAAAAGCACAATTAGCCAATCATTCGGTTGATATATTGGCAATTGGAAAGCAAGGAGATAAAGTATTGCGAAGTCATGGTTTCAATATTATTGAATCGCATAATGATTTAATTAGTAACTTAGATTTTGATGATTGTATAAAAATTGCAGATAATATTTGCAGCAAGTTTATTGATAAAACATACGATTTAGTTGTTATGATTTACAATGAATTTGTTAATGCAGCCGTTCAAAATGTGAAGGTTCATCAATACCTACCATTAGAAATTCCTCAAGTTAAAAATGCAGTTAAAGAAGATTTTATTTTCGAACCTAATATTCACGATTTAATTGATAATGTAGTGCCTAAAGCATTACGCACTATGTTTTATCACGAATTATTAGAGTCGGTTGCGGCAGAGCATGGTGCGCGAATGACAAGTATGCATAAAGCAACTGATAATGCCACTCAAATGCTTTCTGATCTTCAATTGCAGTATAATAAAGCCCGTCAAAGTTCTATTACTAACGAAATTCTAGAAATTGTTGGTGGTGCCGAAGCATTAAGCGGTAATAAATCGTTTGGAATTTCACCATTTTTTGTTGAACCCGAAATGCATGATATGGATGATGAACATGATGAAGAGTTTTTATCGAAACGATAAATAAGATATGATCATGAAAAAAGGAGGGTGTTTAGAAATAAATACCCTCTTTTTATTTGATCAGATTATGTTTGTTGAGGATTATTTAAATTAATTATAATTTAACAGCAGTAGTGAATTATGTATATTATTAATTTATATTTGCTCCACTAAACTATCCGTTCGAAGAATATTCTAAACGTTAAACTCATTACTTAAATACTCAAAAAATATAAATTCACTATTGGAATAAAAAACCAATACTAAATCATCTATAGTGGTCACTAAATCAAAAAAAATTTTAACAGGAGGCAACGTTAAAACTGAATCTTTCAATTTTGAGCTAATCGAGAAATACTTTAAAAAGAAAGATAACTCAAATCAATACCAAACACTCTCAGATAAAACTTGTAACGACATAGATTTCAGTGATTTATTTATCTTTTTAGATCGAACTCAATCAAAGGTTGGGCAACAATATTTGTATAATCGATTAAGAGTTATTCCACAAGAATTATCCGAAATTACGAAGAATGAAAAATGGATTGAAAAATTTAATTCAAATTCAACGTATCGGGAAAAAATACAAACTCTTTTATCGAAATTAAACTCACATGAAGCATACTATATACCTTCATTATTTCAAGATGACCATATAACTCCACCTAAATGGTTTTTCATTATCCCTATACTATCCATAATCAGCTTACTATCAATACTATTTCTTTCTTTACAACCAATATTATTGTTGGTTTTAATTTTAACATTCACAATCAATATCGTTGTTCATTATTGGAATAAGAAAAATATATACCCTTATTTAGCATCAATACCACAGTTACTTAAGCTCAATTTTATTGCTAAAAAACTTTTTGAAGATAATTCATTACTAGAGATTAATCCTCACTTGAAAAAATCAATAGATTTAATCGATAAAGTGCGTTATCGTATGTTATTCTTTAAACTTGAAGCAAAACTACAAGGTGATCTTGAGGCTATAGCATGGGGGATTTTGGAGCTTGTTAAAATTCTCTTTCTACTAGAGCCAATCCTTCTTTTTTCTGTATTAAAAAAACTCAACACCAAACAAAAGGAGATTGAATCGGTATTCGAATTTGTAGGTAAAATAGATGTTATAATCTCTACTTCATTGCTTCGCGAACGGTTAGATAAATACTGTCTGCCAGAAATACATAAAACTCCGAAAACATTGAATTTTCAAGATACATACCATCCTTTAATTGATAATTGTACTGAAAACAGTTTGTCATTAACAGGGAAATCTATATTACTAACGGGTTCAAACATGTCGGGCAAATCGTCGTTTATTCGAACCGTTGCCATTAATTGTATTACTGCTCAAACAATAAACACCTGCTTTGCAAACGAATTCGCTATTCCAAAATTGAAAATATATTCGGCTATTCGCACCAGTGATGATTTAATTAACGATAAAAGTTACTATTTCGCTGAGGTACTCTCGATTAAAGAGATGATTGATAATAGTATGAGTGAAGAGCCCAATTTATTTTTACTCGATGAGATTTTTAAAGGCACAAATACTATCGAACGCATATCTGCTGGCAAGGCAGTACTATCTGAATTAAACAAACGAAATAACATTGTGTTTGTTTCAACTCACGACATTGAACTTGCTGATTTACTGAATAGTGAATACGATTTATTTCATTTTAGCGAGCAAGTCGATAACGCTAGTATTGATTTTGATTACAAACTAAAACCAGGTAAACTCAAAAATAGAAATGCCATTCGTATTCTCAAACTTAATGGTTATCCTGATTCCGTGGTAAATGAAGCGCTAGAGTTATCGCAACAGATTCAGAATAAAATTATTTCAATAGAGTAATTAAAGTTATCCAGTTCATTTTTTTGAACTGACCAGCAATTATATTTGAATAGTTTTAACGCTTGGCCAAGTATAAAAACAAACCCCGGCAAGCTTGTGTTTGACCGCATTAACCCACCGGGGCGCAGGATTAACCTGCACAAAATTAATTATTTATTATTAACTTTAATTTTTGTGTAAAATGAAAAATTTAAATGACCTCGGAGTCCGAGAATTAACTATTCAAGACCAAAAAGAATTAACTGGAGGCATAATGTCGGCAGGATGGAGAATAGTAATAACAATCCTAGAAGGTGTTTATACTGCATGGGTGTAAAAAAATTAAAATGGAGAATGAATTAATTCATTATTCCCATTTTGGTTTAAAATACACTAGCAAGGATGTATTTTTATGAATACATCTTTACAAAATAAATTAATATTAATTTAAATATCTAAAAAAATGAGAGAATTAGATTTAAATAATCTTGGAGTACAAGAAATATGTACTCCAGAACAAAGCGAATTAACTGGAGGATTTCTACCCATGCTGGCAGCAGCAGTTATATATATAATTGGTGTAGAAACAGGCTGGTGGTGATTTTAAGATATTAGGAAAATAAATCGGGAGGACATTTATATGTTCCTCCCTTTTCAATTATATATATAAATAAAAACCAATCATAATGTTCTATAAATCAAAACAAATACTAACTGGTGGTGACATTAAAACTGAATCTTTCAATTTTGAGTTAATCGAAAAATACTTTAAGAAGAAAAATAACTCAAATCAATATCAAATACTATCAGATAAAACATGTAATGACATAGATTTTAATGATTTATTTATCTTTTTAGATCGAACACAATCAAAGATTGGGCAACAATACTTATACAATCGATTAAGAGCTATTCCTCAAGAGTTATCCGAAATTACTAAGAATGAAAAATGGATTGAAAAATTTAACTCAAATTCGAAATATCGAGAAAAAATACAAACTTTATTATCAAAATTAAACTCACATGAAGCATACTATATCCCTTCATTATTTCAAGATGACCATATAACTTCACCTAGATGGTTTTTTATTATTCCAATACTATCAATAATTAGCTTAGCATCATTGCTATTACTTTTTATAAAACCAATATTATCGCTGGTTTTAATTTTAACATTCACAATTAATATCGTAGTTCATTATTGGAATAAGAAAAATATTTACCCTTATTTAGCTTCCATACCACAATTACTTAAACTAAATCTTATTGCTAAAAAGCTATACTCAGATGTATCATTACAAGAGATTGATTCTCAATTACAAGAATCAATAGACTTAATCGATAAAGTTCACAATCGAATGTTGTTTTTTAAACTTGAATCAAAACTACAAGGAGATCTAGAAGCTATTGCATGGGGGATTTTGGAACTGGTTAAAATTCTCTTTCTACTTGAGCCAATCCTTCTTTTTTCTGTTTTGAAAAAACTTAATACTAAACGAAAAGAGATTGATTTGGTATTCGAATTTGTTGGTAAAATAGATGTTATAATCTCTATTTCATTGCTTCGCGAACGGTTAGATCAATACTGTCTGCCAGAAATACATAAAACTCCGAAAACATTAAACTTCCAAGATGCATACCATCCGTTAATTGATAATTGCACTGAAAACAGCTTAGCATTAACAGGGAAATCCATATTACTTACGGGTTCAAACATGTCGGGCAAATCATCGTTTATTCGTACTGTTGCCATTAATTGTATTACTGCTCAAACAATAAACACCTGTTTTGCAAACGAATTCTCTTTTCCAAAATTGAGAATCTATTCGGCTATTCGCACCAGTGACGATTTAATTAACGATAAAAGTTACTACTTCGCGGAGGTACTCTCGATTAAAGAGATGATTGATAAGAGTATGAGTGAAGAGCCAAATTTATTTTTACTCGATGAAATTTTTAAAGGCACAAATACAATTGAACGCATATCTGCTGGCAAGGCAGTGCTATCTGAATTAAACAAACGAAATAACATTGTATTTGTTTCAACTCACGACATAGAACTTGCTGATTTACTGAATAATGAATACGATTTATATCATTTTAGCGAGCAAGTTGACAACACAAATATTGATTTTGATTACAAATTAAAATCAGGCAAACTCAAAAATCGAAATGCCATTCGAATTCTTAAACTTAATGGTTATCCTGAATCCGTGGTAAATGAAGCGCTAGAGTTATCGCAACAGATTCAGAATAAAATTATTTCAATAGAGTAATTAAAGGTTATCCAGTTCATTTTTTTGAACTGACCAGCACTTATATTTGAATAGTTTTAACGCTTGGCCAAGTATAAAAACAAACCCCGGTAAGCTTGTGTTTCAAAGCATTAACCCGCCAGAGCGCAGGATTAAACCTGCACAAAATTAATTATTTATTATTAACTTTAATTTTTGTGTAAAATGAAAAATTTAAATGAACTCGGAGTCCGAGAATTAACTATCTCAGACCAAAAAGAATTATCTGGAGGTATAATGTCAGCAGGATGGAGAACAGTAATAGCAATCCTAGAAGGTGTTTATTATGCATGGGTGTAAAAAATTAAAATGTAGAATGAATTAATTCATTATTCCCATTTTGGTTTAAAATACACTTTTAAGAGGACAATTTAAAAACAACAAAATTCAGTTTGTGTTCAAAAAGCATAAACAAAATAAAAAACAGTGTAAACCTGTTAAATTTATATTTTTACTAACTTAAATTATTAACAATGAACAATTCAGAATTAAATGTACAGGAATTCTCATTAACAGAATCAATCCAAATCGAAGGTGGAATTGCTTGGGGTTGGTACGTTGCTGCCTTAGGTTTAGGTGTTTGCACAGGTATTGGCATTAGAATGGCTACATGTTAACAATTATTAAATTAATCAATTATGAATACAATACAATTAAATCTTACACAATTGAGTTATAATGAACTCATTGAAATTGAAGGTGGGTTTGTGATCGCTATGTTATGCATATGTTATGCAGCTGGTGTTGCAATAGGCTTAATGCTTGTGTAATTTCATGGGAATGGTTGTTGGTAATACAACATCCATTCCCTTCTAGACCGAATATTTAACAAATCGAAACTAGAAAAGAGTATTCTTTAAAAAGACATATAATATGAAGGAGTGTACACTTGAGAACGACAAAATATACAAAATCGCTTTTATTTGGGTAATTCCATTTATTCTACTTTTATCTTTTAGCTACATTTTTTTTAATGGGGGTAAATTTCATGAGATCAATAATTACTATGATAGCATAGAGAAATTGAATTTTATCTCTAAAATATATAAGGGTTTTATTTTACCTTTTATAATATTTAACATTGGAATATTACTACATGAGGTAATCCATGCTCTACTATTTACTTTGTTTAATGACCTTGGAATAAGTTCTGTTAAAATTGGGTTTAAGAAAAAAGAATTATTGCCTTATACATACTGTTCAGGAAAAATAAAACTAAATAATTATAGGATAACTCTTATTGCCCCGGCTATAATACTAGGTCTCATTCCTTTGATAATTGCTATATTCTTATCAAACTCAATTATTTGGTTTTATAGTTTTCTATTCTTGATAGCAGGAACTGGAGATATAGTTTTGTTTATTCATTCCTTAAAAACATCAGGTAATCAAATCATTGTAGATCACCCAACCAAACTCGGTTTTAAAAATTATGAATAACTATGTACGAAATCAACTACAATTTAAAGCTAAATAGCAAGGAATATGAACAAAAAATATTCATTGATGAAAAAATAGTTTTAACTAATATCTCTAAAAAATATTTAGTTTATGTCAAAAGTAAAAACTCAACTTATACAATTGATTTTGAAAGCAAGACACTTAAATTAATAGATTACACTACTATAATACAACAGCAAAATCAAATAATTAAACTACTTGGAACATTTGACATTAAGGAGAGCAAAACCCAAAATAAAATTTTAGAATTTGATACCTTTTCGTATGAAATAGGTGATTTGAATAACCAATATTTTTCATCGATACAAATAATTAAGATCCCTGGATTAGAAGAGACATCATATGCAGACTACTATGAATTTGAAAAGCAATACCAACTAACCAGCATTGATTTAAAAAAAAATGAAATAATTGCTGCTAGTCGGACATCACTAGGAAGTATTTTAGGAAATCAAACACAATCATTAAAACTTGTTTCCATTAAAAATATTAATATGGAATCAGTTTTCAATATCAATGAATACAAATATTCAAATTAACATAAAGAGCGGCGCCTGATTAATTTCAGCGCCGCTCTTTTTTTATGCTGCAAACTTAGTTTTAAAGCTTCTGGAAAGCCTGTTCCAAGTCAGCTTTAATATCATCAATGTGTTCAATTCCAACCGAGAGACGCAATAACCCTGGCTCCACACCACTGGCCTTTTGTTCTGCAACATTTAACTGCTCGTGAGTGGTCGACGACGGATGTATAATAAGTGTTTTAGCATCGCCTATATTTGCCAAATGCGATATCAGATTTAAGCTACCAATTAATTTATCAGCATCTTGCGGAGCTCCTTTAATTTTGAAGGTAAGCACACC
>JBBQUP010000124.1:0-8026 GCA_038212305.1 Bacteroidales bacterium | reverse complement strand
AAATTACTAGCCTTAGGAGTCATACTTAAAAAATTGTCGAATAATCTTTTAAGATACTGATTTCTAAGGCTTTAACCAAATTATTTGTTGCTTATTTTGCTGATATTCAGATAATTATATTAATATTTACCGAAGTATTGTTAAAAATAGTTATTATTAATAAATTATTCTAAAAAGACCTATCTCGTGTGTTTTCGTCATCAAAATTAATGTTCATCATTGACACGAACCACCTCAATATCATACAACAATATAGCTCTACCCGGAATATTATCCTGATCGCCAGTTAAACCATGAGCCAAATGGGGTGGTAAAATAAACGATGCCATAGCTCCTTTTCGTAATAAAAGCACTCCTTCCTCCAATCCCGACTCAACGCCACCTTGCCCAACTTTAAAACGTTTCAACCCTAAACTATCGGAATTATAACACGCTTCACCATTTAATAATTTTAGGTTATACTTTAACTCAACTACATCATTTTTGCGAATTAAATCGCCTTTCCCTACAACTTTAACATAAACCCATAACCCGCGTCCTGATATTTTAAAGTCAAGTTTTGATTCTTTCACATACTTACTAATATCAACTGAATCTTCTAACACTAAACTTCGATTCATCTCAATGAGCTGATCATAAGTAGGATGAGACTTTTTTTCCTGACTCGATTGGCATTGTGTAACCATCAACCCAATAACGATAAGACTCAGTATTTTATTCATGTATTTATTTTTTAAATTTCATTATTTTATTTCAGTAACTGTTTAAAATTCAAACAGCTTCGCCGAATTATAATGATATCTCATCAATCATTTCTTTAGCAGCTGTTTCAAATTTCACTATCGTTTCAGCCAATGACAGTTTGCTTTCACCTCCTGCTGCATTTAAATGGCCGCCTCCGCCAAAATATTTTTCCGAAAGTTTATTTACCGCCAAATTTCCCTTCGATCGTAAAGATAACTTAACTAAATCATCTTTTTCGATGAACAACGCAGATACTGAAATTCCTTCGATGCAAAGCGGATAATTCACAACTCCTTCGGTATCTCCTTGTTGATAATCAAATTGGATTAAATCGTTTGCTGATAGCGAAATATAAGCAACCGGATACCCCTCTAGCTTTATTAATCGTTGACTCAAACAAAAGCCCAACAATTGGATTTGACTTAACCTGTTCTTTTGAAATATTTGCTCTAACACCCAATCTTTATTAAAACCTACTTGCAATAATTTTGCCACAAGCAAATAAGTTTCTGGACGCGATGAATTATGACTCAGCGATCCTGTATCAGTAATAATGCCTGTGTACAAACACATGGCAATTTGAGGAGTCACGCTAGAGAATTGATCTCCCTTGTCAATTATATCAGATATCAGTTCGCAACTCGACGAAACCTGAGTCTCGCTAAAAACAAGATCAACACCGGTTTCATTTGGAAATGGATGATGATCAATCATAATCTTAAAAGCCTTAGCGTCAACAATCAATTTCTCCATCTTTTTAACTCTGGATGGCGTATTAAAATCGACCATTATCAACACCTGAGCTTTCAAAATAATCTCACTTGACAAAACAGAATTTACTTCAAAATCAATCACGTTCTCAACTCCAGGCAACCAATTTAATGTGATGGGATAAGCATTTGGCACAACAACTTTTGCTTTTTCGCCTAATAAATTGGCCAACCCTAAAGCCCCTCCCATTGCATCTCCATCGGGATTATGATGAACTACAATTGCTACCGAATCAGACTGGTTGAGTTTATCCCAAAACTCTTTATACTTATTTTTTAAACTCACTACAAAATTTGTTTATTTCATTTCAAAATAACGTTCAACTTCTTCTATTTCATTTTCATCAAAAATACTTAAATAAAAAGAGCGGGTCATCCATGTTTGAAAAAAAAAACTTATCTTGAAAAAAAAACTTATGGTTCAACACACTTTAGCAATTATCAAACCCGATTCTGTTAGGAAAAACTTTTCGGGTAAAATTTTATCGAACATTGTAGACCATGGTTTTATGATTAAAGCCATTAAAGGAATACATCTTGACACTCGGGATGCTCAGCGTTTTTATGGCATTCATGAAGGGAAACCTTTTTTCGAAAAATTGGTGAATTTTATTACTTCAGGCCCTTGTATTGCAATGATTTTAGAACGCGATGAAGCCATTGACGAGTTTCGCAAATTAATTGGAGCAACCAATCCTGAAGATGCTGCGGAAGGTACTATTCGCAAGCTATTTGCTGAAAGTAAAACATCGAATGCGATTCATGGATCTGATTGCGAAGAAAATGCGAAAAATGAGAGCGATTTCTTTTTTAGTATTCAAGAGAGATTCTAAAATAACCTCTCACACCTTATATTAAAACTCAATTGATTTAAATGCAATTCATTTATTCAATTGAGTTTTTTTCATTTAAAAATCACATCGGTTACAATAGATGTTCCAACCGACTTATTTAGCGACTCAATAATTTTATCTTTTAGCATAAGCAATTCGCTTTTTACCACACTCGATGTTAACTCAACAAACAAAATGCCTTTGTAGAAATAAACATTCCTAGAATATCGTGCAACTGCTGGCCCCATTACCACCGGCCAATTTTGAACAATTTTTGATTCCAAAAGTCCTCGATTCAAATGATGATTTTGGCCTATGATTTCACCTATTATTTCTTGTATGTTTTGAACATTTTTACGTCTCATGCTAAGTCTTGATATCGAATTTCAGAATGGTGTTCTATTTTTGGATGTACTTAATGTTATTTAGATATTAAGAGAATGTGCTAATCACACCATTTTCAACATTAAAAAGCAAATAACTCTTTCCTATAGTATTTAAAGATGATATCAATTGCTCCGAGTTAGTATGTGATATGAAAATCTGATTAAAATAGTTTTCTCCAACTAATTCCACTAATCGCTTACTTCGGGCAGTATCGAGCTTATCAAAGATATCGTCGAGTACTAAAATTGGTTTTTCACCACGATGCTTACTCAAAAAATCATACTGCGCTAATTTTAAAGCCACTGCAAAACTTTTCTTTTGTCCTTGAGATCCTTCTCGACGAAGCAAATGTCCATTTAAATAGAGCTCTAAATCATCGCGATGAACACCAAATGACGTATAACCTAAAGCCATGTCTTTTTGACGTAAAGCCTTTAAGCGTTCGCTTGCATTGGCATCTTCAAGGCCTGATTGGTATTTTATTGTCACACTTTCATTTTCTCCAGCAATATCAATAAAATGCTTGATGAAAATAGGGAGCATCTCATTTACGAACGAAAGACGCATATTATAGATGTACTCACCTAAATGGCTCAATTGAATATCTAAAGCATCTAATAACCGATGAAACGATTCATCTTTAGCGTGCGATTCTTTAAGCAATTTATTTCGTTGCAAAACAACACGCGTATATCGAATGAGTTTCTCGAGATAAGGCTTATGATACTGCGAAATAACACTATCCATAAACCTCCGGCGCACCTCGCCTCCATCCATAATTAATTGTTCATCGGCCGGCGAAATAAAAACCATTGGAACTAATCCTATATGATCCGAAAGCTTTGGGTAATCCTTTTTATTACGCTTAAACTGCTTTTTTTGTCCAACTTTAAATCCACAATAAATCTCTTCAATACTCTCACTTATAACATACTCGCCTTGAATAACAAAAAAATCTTCGCCATGCGTGATATTTAAACTATCAACCGAGTTTAAAAAACTTTTACAAAATGAGAGGTAATAAATAGCGTCCAACAAATTTGTTTTCCCAGCACCGTTGCTTCCAATAAAACAGTTTATTCCATCCGAAAGCTTTAAATTTGCTTGCCTCAGATTCCTATAATTAACAATATCAAGACTTTTTATAATCATTCTAATAATTCGTTGGAACAAAAGTAATTCATATTAACAAGTTGAAAAGACAGAAATCGAAAAACTTGTAAACAAATTTCCCATTCGTTTACAACAAGGGACTAATTATTTATATATTTATCGACAATATTGCAATAAAAATAAAATGTGATATTTTGAATATTGTTGAAAAGAGTTACATTTGCCAGTCGAATAAAAAAACACGATAAAAATGTCAAAAACAAAAAGTCATAAAGAAGATAGCTTTGAAAATGTTGAAAGTGTTCTTAGTAGGTCAGAACAATTTATTGAGAACAACCAAAAACTATTAACCATTATTGCTGGTTCAATTATTATTATTGCTGCTGGTATTTGGTCGATTAAAGAGCTTTATTTGAAACCCAGAAACATTAAAGCACAAGAAAGCATGTTTTCTGCTCAAAATTATTTTGAGAAAGATAGTTTTCAATTGGCATTAGATGGTGATGGTAATACCTTAGGGTTTTTGAAAATTATTGACAAATTTGGTTCAACCAAAGCTGGGAACTTAGCAAATTGCTATACAGGCCTTTGCTATTTACACATGGGGAAATTCAACGAAGCTATTAAGTATTTAAAAGAATTTTCAGGTGATGATAAGTTGCTTTCATTTGTTGCAACTGGCGCCATTGGAGATGCGTACTTAGAATTAGGCCAGAAAGATAAAGCCATAAGCTATTATAAAGATGCCACTAAGGGCGAAGATGAACTAACAACACCAGTTTATTTAATGAAACTGGGTCTTATTTATGAAGAATCGGGCAAACAAGAGGATGCAGTTGAGGCATATAAACTAATAAAAGACAAATATAAAAATAGTACTGAAGCTAGGCAGATTGATAAATATATCACTCGAGCAGAGTTCGGATTAAAAAAATAATTTATCGAAATAGACTGACTAAAGTTGTCTGATAATTTCAGGCAACTTTTTTTTTAACTTCTAATTAATAAAACCCATGGCAACATCATTAAAAAATCTTTCTGATTATGATTTAAATTCTGTTCCGGATGCCAGCCAAATGAAATTTGGAATAGTAATATCTGAATGGAATTTTGATATTACCGGAGCCCTTGGCGAAGGTGCTATTAACACATTAACAAAGCATGGAGTTAACCCTGATAATATTATAAAAAAATTTGTTCCTGGTAGTTTTGAGCTTACCGCAGGCGGTAAGTTATTAGCTGAACTAACCGATGTTGATGCTGTTATATGTTTAGGCTGTGTAATTAAAGGAGATACTCCCCATTTCGATTATGTTTGTCAGGGTGTAACACAAGGTATTACATCATTAAACCTAAATTATTCCATTCCGTTTATCTATGGCGTAATCACAACAAACACGCATCAACAAGCATTAGATCGTGCTGGAGGAATACATGGCAACAAAGGAGACGAAGGAGCTATTACAGCAATTAAAATGATTGCCATGAGAAAAGGCCTTTCTTTGAACAAATAGCTTCCCAAAAAAATGCATTAAGAACTTTCGAAGCTGTTTAAATTTTATAGGTGTCTAGATTATAGAAAGATGAAAAAAAAGAAAGTAGAATGTTCTTCACCCGGAATTATCTAAAATAGCTTATCTATCTGTCTAATATCTATTATTCTTCCTATCTCTGTATTCATTTAAATTAAATTTAAACAGTTACTAAACTGTTATAGTTCTTAATGCAAATAAGTTTAACAGGGACGATTTCCTTTATTTCTTTACGTACTTAGTTAAAATAACGATTTGCTGACCATTAATTTTCCCTTCAATATGTTCAGGATTATCGTGAACCAACGAAATATTTCGAACAGCAGTTCCACGTTTAGCAGTAAAAGTTGCTCCTTTAACATTCAAGTCTTTAATTAACGTAACAGTATCTCCTGCTTGAAGAACAACACCATTATAATCAACATGAATTACTGCATCATCATCCAACTCGCCTTCTCCGGTTGCTTTTGCCCAAGTCAAGGTTTCATCATCTAAATAAAGCATATTTAACAAATCGGCAGGCCATATTTCTGCACGTAATCGGTTCAGCATTCGCCAAGCCACCACTTGAACTGCTGGAATTTGACTCCACATACTATCACTCAAACAACGCCAATGATTAGCAATTACCAATTGCGGATTCTCGAGTTGCTCCAAACACACTTCACAAGCAAGGATGCTATTGCTCTCATTTTGAGCTGCCGATGGAGGCACCATATATACTTTTAAATCATTTTCGGCACCACACAATTCACATTTATTCCCACTTCGCGATTGCAACTCTTTTTCAATATTCATTTTACAAATTCTAGATTATATTATTTCAATATATACATTTCAATATTCAAAGTGCCTAAAGTTAAGCCATTCGAACAAAACAAAATGATGCAATTGCAAAAAATAAAAAAACTAATGTAGGATTGTGACAATAATCGAAACACAACAAAATTTAAACTAGGTATTTATAAATAATATAATCAGACATCGTTACAGGTAAAATAGAATTAGAATCAAATTTATATTTTTTCTATATTTACTAAACAATTTTAATCAAATCGAATCAAATAATTAATTACTTTAATTTATGAAAAGCATTAACCAAGTATTAAATTGGTTCACACGTAGTGAAAACCCTATTGAATTGGTCGATGCCTTTTTTATTAAGGTAGTCCTATTTGGAATTATTATTTCATTATTTGGAGTCATTAACAATATTATAATAGATTTACCTCTTGAAAGTGTACTTATAAATCTTTCCAGTACTATAGTATTAATTGGCATCTACATTTTAGCTCGTTTTAAAAATAAATTTACTTTAGCTAAACACTTATTCAATCTAACTATTTTTGTTAGTCTTAATTTTCTTTGGTTTTATAATGGAGGGGTTGATGGCCCAACGTTATTAGTGTTTGTCGCATTTTTTATCGTTCTAATTTTCTTTACCGAAGGGAAAATGCAAACATACACCATCATTACATTTGGGATTAATATTTTAGTCTTATTTTATTTTCAATATTACTATCCCAATTATATTATTGACTACACCTCCAAATTCCAGCAAATCACCGATCACTTTTTGCTGATGATCGTTTTTTTAACCATGATGGTTCCAATGCTTCTGTATGTTCAACAAAACTATAATCAACAAAAAAAGAAAGCTGAAGAATCGGAAGAGCTTAAATCTTCCTTTTTGGCAAATATGAGTCACGAAATAAGAACACCAATGAATTCAATACTTGGTTTTTCTGAATTATTGCGTGATCCTGATTTAAATGATTCGGAAAAAGGCTATTACTTAGATATTATAAGATCCAACGGCCAAGTATTGCTGCACTTGCTTAATAACATTATGGAATTGTCGAAACTTGATTCCAATCTTATTTCGATAAATGAAGGTCCAGTGCATGTGCGTAAACTAATGGAACAAATACAACTCTCCTTTAAAAACGATTTTGATTCAAAACCATCATTAAAATTGGAACTAAATATACCTTATAACGAGGCAGAACTTACTATTATTTCGGATGAACTTTTTTTATATCAAATCCTATCCAATTTAGTAAGTAATGCTTTAAAATACTCAAATAAAGGAATCATTCAGATGGGCTATACCATTCCTTCGATACGAGATAACCTTGTTATTTTTGTGTCGGACACTGGAATGGGAATGGACGTAAAAACCAGATCAATCATTTTTGATCGTTTTCGTCAAGGTGATGAAAAATATTCGCGCAAACATGGAGGAATGGGATTGGGGTTAGCAATTTGCAAAGAGCTCACTCAGGTTTTAGGAGGTGAAATATGGGTGGAATCGGCAGAGGGAGTTGGAAGTACTTTTTATTTTTCAGTGCCAATGGTTTTTGCGCGTAACGAAAAAGTACAGTTCAATAAATACCAACTAAATTAAAGGCTTACGCTTTAATTACCATCCAATATTCGATAGGAATTGAGCATAATAAATTAGTGGTTTCCAATGATTTTACATGAAAATAGTTTCTTCTTTGCAACCTCAGACATCCAATACTATCGCAGATTAAAGCGCGACTGTTTCGTAAACCAGCCTTAAATTTGTGAATGGAAAATTGGTTTCTGTCTGGTTTAAAAAGGAACATAATTCTTTCACCGCCTGATTTGCCCTCGGAGTAGA
>JBBQUP010000123.1:0-8038 GCA_038212305.1 Bacteroidales bacterium | reverse complement strand
AAACAAACGCAAAAGCTGAAAGATTAAATGGAAAGATTAACCGATTTATTTCTAATAATTATGGAATCAAAGATAAAGATTTTGCTCTATACAGAATCGCCAAATATTTTTCATAGCACCTCAAAAAAAGAATTAACCGTTAAAATTAAATTTATGATGCTAAAAAATATTTTGCTATTTTTGACATTAAATATATTGAACTGACATTACCAGTATTTGTGCTTATGGATGAGGCGTTTGATCATTTGGTTTTTTCTAAAAATGTAATTGAATTTGTGACTGTGTCACGCGAGTTTTGTCAAATTGTTGATAATTGCAATCAACTTTCTAAGCAGGAGTTTATTTCAGTTCAATTAAAACTACTTCCTTTAGTTTATTTAAAAGCAGTTGTTTTGCCTAAAGCTATCGAGGAATTAAATGATCCTTTAGAGAAAACCTGCACAGAGGAGATTTACGAAGAGGTAAAGGTTACAATCGAGGCCAAGCTTGGAAAGCATAACGATTATTTGGAAGTGTTTACGCCAGATATAAATCGTTCAGAAGGTGCTTTAAGTGCTAGCGTTGCTGAAGATTTAGCCGATATTTATCAGGATTTGACAGATTTTTTAGCAAATTATCGAACAGGCATTACTGAAATTATGAATGATGCATTGTTTGAGCTTCAAAGTAATTTCGAGTTGTTTTGGGGACAAAAAATGGTAAATTGCTTACGTGCATTGCACAATGTTTTCTTTAATGGCGACGATTTGTCTGAAAAGGATGAAGAAGAGACCGCTTCGGGAAAAAGAAATACAGCCGATTGGATTTTTACTCGTCGCCAGCAAGAGTGGTCGGGTGCGGATGAAGAAAATCCATTTATATAATAATAAATCGATGAATAGAACCATTACCAATGAAGAGATAAATTTGTTGCCCTTAATTAATTTTAAAGGCGATATCGTGGTGGTGGATTCATTGGCTCAAATAGAGGAGGTTGTATCCGAATTGAGTTCTACCAATATTTTAGGTTTTGATACCGAAACAAAACCTGCTTTTAAAAAAGGCACTTTTCATAAAGTGGCATTGTTACAGTTGGCTACCGCAAATAGGGTTTTTCTTATTCGGTTAAATATAATTGGCTTGCCAATGGAGATTGTTAAAATACTCGAATTGCCTAATATTGTTAAGGCAGGTGCTGCTATTCGAGATGACATAAAAGCTTTGCAAAAATGGACAAGCTTTAAAGCTCAAGGATTTGTTGAACTGCAAAACTTGGCCAAAGAGAAAGGAATGGTTGAGATTAGTTTAAAGAAGTTATCAGCCATTTTATTGTATGGGAAAATGTCTAAACGTCAACGTTTATCGAATTGGGAGGAGCCTGAATTAACCGAAGGACAGCAATTGTATGCAGCAACCGATGCTTGGGCATCTTATAAAATTTACAATACACTAATTTTTAAACCGACACTTTCGGTTTCTACTTTATTAAATGAATAGTTTCCAGTAATTGATCATGTTAAATTATCCAATCGTTTTATTAAAGCCTGGCAAGGAACAAAGCTTGCTGCGTTTCCATCCCTGGGTTTTCTCAGGAGCCATTAAACAGCTTCCAACTGAGCTTGAAGAAGGTGATTTTGTTGAGGTTAGAGACAGCCGAAATAATTTCTTAGGGGTTGGCTACTTTCAGATAGGCTCTATACAAGTTAGGATTTTATCGTTTGAGCCAGTCGTTATTGATCAAAATTTTTGGACTTCGCGAATTCAAATCGCTTACGAAATGCGCAAAGCCATTGGATTAATTGATAATCCTTTAACCAATGCTTATCGTTTGGTGCATGGTGAAGGCGATGGATTGCCCGGATTGATTATTGACATGTATGAAGGGACGGCTGTTTTTCAAGCGCACACCGTTGCCATGTATCGCAATAAAGAAAACATTGTTGAGGCGCTAAAATCATGTTATGGACATGGGGTAGTTGCTATTTACGATAAGTCGGAAGGAACGCTTCCATATAAAGCCGATGTGACACCTGAAAATGGTTACATTTATGGTAAAAACTCATCCAAAACAGCCATCGAAAATGGGTTAAAGTTTCAAGTGGATTGGGAAAAAGGTCAGAAAACTGGTTTTTTTGTCGACCAACGCGATAATCGTGCCTTTATTGAGCAATACTCAAAGGGACGCAATGTATTAAATATGTTTTGTTATACGGGTGGATTCTCGTTTTATGCCATGCGTGGAGGAGCCGAGATGGTTCATTCGGTTGATAGTTCGGAACGGGCAGTGGAGCTCACACGCAAAAATGTGGAGTTGAATTTTCCTGATGATAATCGTCACGAAGCCTTTGCGATGGATGCATTTAAATTTTTAGAAGGCGCGAAAGATAAATACGATTTGATAGTTCTTGATCCACCTGCGTTTGCCAAACACCAACATGTGCTAACTAACGCATTGCAAGGCTACCGACGGTTAAACACCAAAGCATTAGAACAGATCAAACCGGGTGGGATTTTGTTCACCTTTTCATGTTCGCAAGTGGTGAGTCGCGATATTTTTCGAAAAACCATCTTTTCGGCTGCAGCTAAAGCAGGTCGTAAAGTGCGAATTTTAAATCAATTGTCGCAGCCAGCCGATCATCCAATTAACATCTATCATCCCGAAGGTGAATACCTAAAAGGGTTAGTATTATTTGTAGAGTAATTAAGTGAAAACTTCACAGAAAATAATGTATTGTTTTTAATAGCTAATAGATTAATTAGCAGCACACACAAAAAATAACAAATAGGTCTGAGACCTTAATTAAAAAATATCGAGTGAAATTTATCGATTTTGATTTTTCAGAGCAGCTTCAGGATGGATTATCAGCCATGAGGTTTGAGAATGCTACACCCATTCAAGAAACAACCATACCCATTATCAAACGGGGAGAGGACTTGATTGCCTGTGCTCAAACAGGAACAGGAAAAACAGCCGCTTATTTGCTGCCAGTTCTAGATAAGTTGGTGCGCTACGGAAGTAAAGGAATGAATACTTTGATTTTAGTCCCTACTCGTGAATTGGCCATTCAAATTGATCAACAAGTAGAAGGGTTTAGCTACTTCCTTTCTGTAGGATCTACGCCTATTTATGGTGGAAATGACAGTTCGGAATGGGAGCGTCAGAAAAAATCTTTAACCACAGGTACCGATATTGTTGTTTCCACACCTGGTCGGCTTTTGCAACACTTAACGATGGGATACGTGAATTTTAGTTCCATCGAACATCTCATTTTGGATGAAGCAGATCGAATGCTCGACATGGGTTTCTTTGAGGACATCATGAACATTGTTAATTTGTTACCTCAGTCTCGCCAAACGCTTATGTTTTCAGCAACGATGCCGCCAAAGATTCGTGAGTTTGCTCAGAAATTATGTGTAGCTCCGCAGGAGGTGTCGCTCTCTTTATCGAAACCTGCTGAAGGAATTTTGCAAGCTTGCTATTTGGTGTATGATCATCAGAAGATAGAGTTGATAAATTCCTTGCTTAAAGGAAAAGATTTAGCCAGTGTTATTATATTTTCATCAACCAAACACAAGGTTAAAGAGATAGCTGCATCATTGGCACGTAATGGTTTTAATAGCAAATCCATCCACTCAGATCTCGATCAGTCGGAACGCGAAAATGTGTTGCTCGAGTTTAAAAACCGCCGTGTGCAAATTCTTGTGGCTACCGATATTATTGCCCGAGGAATCGACATAGAGAAAATTGATTTGGTCATCAACTTTGATGTGCCTCGCGATGCCGAAGATTATGTGCATCGTGTTGGGCGAACGGCTCGTGCTAAAAGTCAGGGCGTTGCATTAACATTTATCAACGAAAACGAGCAGCAGGATTTTTATAAAATCGAGAAACTCATTGAAAAGGACATATATAAAATCCCACTTCCCGAATCATTGGGTTCTGGTCCTGAATACAAACCTTTGGAGAAACGTAGTCAAGCTGGTCGTCACGGGAAAACCAATAAAGGCAAGCAGTTTTTTAGAGAAAAACACAAACCATCTGGACCCAAATAAATGATTTCCATTTTGAGGAATCATTTATTGGCTGATTAAACAATAATTGTAGATATTTAAAAAGAAATAGGCAATGAATAATGTGTTTGCAAAAATAATTTCACAAGAACTAAATGTTCCATTAAAAGGAGTTGAAAATACCATTCAATTGTTCGATGATGGGGCTACCATCCCATTTATTAGTCGTTACCGAAAAGAGATGACAGGTAGTTTTGATGAGGTTGTAATTGCAAATATCAAAGAACGCTACGATAAGTTGGTGGAGATTGCTAAGCGTAAGGAGTTGATTTTATCTACTATTGAAGAGCAGGGTGCTTTAACAGCTGAGTTAAGGACGAAAATTGAGAATTGCTTTAATTTAACCGAACTTGAGGATATTTATTTGCCGTATAAGCCCAAGCGAAAAACTAAAGCATCGAAAGCCCGCGAAAGAGGGTTGGAACCATTGGCAACGATGGTTTTCAAGCAAAACGAACGAGATATTCATTTAAAAGCGGAAGCATTTTTAACCGATGAGGTAACAACCGTTGAGGAAGCTATAAGTGGAGCATGCGATATTATTGCCGAATGGGTAAGCGAAAATCAAACCGCTCGCGATATGGTTCGCCAAAGTTTTAGCCGATCGGCTATTATTTCGTCTAGATTAAGCAAAGGAAAAGAGGAAGAAGGAATTAAATACAAGGATTATTTCGAGTTTGAAGAACCCTTAAAAAGGTGTGCTTCTCATCGATTATTGGCAATGCAGCGAGGAGAGAAAGAGGGGTTTTTAAAACTATCGATTGCTCCCGATGAAGATTATTTGCAGGATCGACTCAATCGTTTTTTTATTAAAGGAAATAGCAGTTCATCACAATTGGTGAGTGAATCGGTTGTCGATGCTTACAAAAGGTTGATTGCACCATCGATGGAAACAGAGTTTTTCAACTTATCAAAAGAGAAGGCCGATACCGAATCAATAACCGTATTTGTCGATAATTTCAGGCAATTATTATTAGCTGCTCCGCTAGGGCAAAAACGAGTTTTGGCGCTCGATCCTGGTTTTAAAAGTGGCTGTAAAGTGGTTTGCCTCGATTCGCAAGGTGAATTACTGCATAACGAAACCATTTATCCGCATCCTCCTCAAAACCAATGGGGACTGGCTGCCAAAAAAATCGATAGTTTGGTTGATGCCTATAAAATTGAAGCCATTGCCATTGGTAATGGTACTGCATCGCGCGAAACAGAAAGCTTCATTCGCAGTGTAAAATTCATGCGCGACTTGCAAGTTTTTGTAGTGAGCGAAGATGGAGCATCGATTTATAGTGCCAGTAAAATTGCGCGCGAGGAGTTTCCCGACTACGATGTAACGGTACGTGGATCGGTTTCAATTGGTCGACGGTTGATGGATCCACTGGCCGAATTGGTGAAGATTGATCCTAAAAGTGTGGGAGTTGGTCAATATCAACACGATGTAGATCAAAACCGGTTGAAAAGCTCGTTAGATTTAACAGTCGAATTATGTGTGAATCAGGTGGGTGTTAATGTGAATACTGCCAGTAAGCATCTTTTGAATTATGTATCAGGTCTTGGGCCTGTTTTGGCTCAAAACATGGTGGATTATCGCACCGAAAATGGACCATTTAAAAGTCGTAAAGAGTTTAAAAGCGTAGGTCGACTAGGGAATAAGGCGTTTGAGCAATGTGCGGGATTTCTTCGAATTGCCGAGGCTGAAAATCCGCTCGACAATTCAGCTGTTCACCCCGAATCGTATTCTATTGTGGAAAAAATGGCTGCTGATCTCAAAGTTTCGGTAGCTGAACTAATAGGTAACAAATCAATTTGTAGTAATATCGATATTGCAAAATATGTCACCGCAAAAGTAGGAATTCCAACACTTACTGACATTGTTAAAGAGTTAGAAAAACCTGGTCGTGATCCACGAAAAGCCATTAAGGTTTTCGAGTTCGATGCCAATGTTCGTTCAATGGAAGATCTTCATGAAGGAATGACATTGCCGGGAATTGTAACCAATATCACCAAGTTTGGTGCTTTTGTTGATGTGGGCGTTAAGCAAGATGGCTTAGTGCATATATCACAATTGGCCGATCGTTTTGTGTCTGATCCATCTGAAGTCGTAAAACTTCATCAGCACGTTCAAGTTCGAGTTCTCGAAGTAGATAAAGCACGTAAGCGTATTCAGCTAAGTATGAAAGAACTTAATTAGTTTTCTTGCAAAGACTAATTAGTGTCTGCACGAAAACTGCATTTCTCACAGTCTTTGATAAGAAAGCTTCAAAGACAAGGCTTTCGAAATTTTGAAAATCAAGAAGTTCGCTTTTGTGAATGATTGTTTTCAAAATGAGAATAACGCAGTATTTGGAGTTTTCTTGCAAAGACTAATTAAGATATTGATTTGCTAACGGAAGTATTAAACTAAAAACACTGCCTTTTCCAACTTTACTCTCAACTATAATTTTGCCTGAATTTTTCTCAGCTAATTCTTTGCATAAAATCAAGCCTAATCCAGTGCCTGGTTCGTTATCTGTTCCAGGGGTAGAGGTTGAGTGTTGCATCGAGAATAATACTTTTAGATGATCCTCGGTAATCCCAATGCCTTCATCTACAATTGCCAATGAAACCGTTTTCCCAATACTCATGCATTTTACAATTATCTCCCCTTGAGGATGACTATATTTTATTGCATTGGAAAGTAAATTTCGAATTATGGTTTTTAACATGTTCTCATCAGCCATCACCTGAAGATTCGGTTCGATACTGGTGATTATTTTAAGTTGTTTGTTTCGAATGTTATTTGAAAGCATATCTATTGATTCAGTAATTAATGGCTCAATAGATATGGCGTTTGATGATTTTCCAATT
Source organism: Bacteroidales bacterium (assembly GCA_038212305.1). Lineage (GTDB taxonomy): Bacteria > Bacteroidota > Bacteroidia > Bacteroidales > Marinilabiliaceae > JBBQUP01. The sequence continues at coordinate 1,147 of JBBQUP010000123.1, read as the reverse complement.
GGTGTATTGGATTGATTTTTAGCCCAATCTAGTAGGTTTGAAAGTAATTCAAGTCCGTTTTTAGCTGAGCGATTAATGGCTTTAAGAGAATCAATAATCTCTTTATTGGAGAAATTGTCAATGTCGTCGATCATTAAATCCGAGAGTGAACATTGTGCCGAAAATGGAGATCTTAAATCGTGTCCAATTATTGAAAAAAGCTTATCTTTTGTAGCATTTAGTTCCTGTAAAGTATCTTTTTGTCTCTCAATCAAATTCTTTTGTTCTTGCAATTGAAGATTTAGCTTTTTTTCCATTTGAAGTTTCTGTAGTGCTAAATCTCTTTTTTGCTGTTCCAAAGCAAGTTTTAATTCCATGCTTTTTCTCTCATCGATAATGAACGTTTGTTTTTCAACCAATCGCTCAATCATCACAGGGATACTAAATAAAAAGTAACCCATCAACAGAAAATAAACACTTCGGTAAACTTGTCCTGCCCAATCAGCCGATGCAACTTGTTCTATTAAAGCGGGATCGATATACGGTCTGCGTATCAAATACAAAAGGTTGTAGCAAAATACAACATAGAGTGAAGAGTATATTACCAGCCTCTTATCGTACCTTAAAACCGAAATTAAAATAAGAAGAGGATAGACAAAAATTGATGCAGCAGTCACTACAGCTATGGGACTAAAAAAATAGGAGTAGTTAAAAATATGAAGTGTTAAAATGGTAATGTCAATGGTTGTGGATAGATATCTAATCCAAGATGTGCTTCCTACTTTTTTTAATAAAATATTAAGTATCGAATTGTAGAATATATAAAATGAAGCAACAGCTAATGAAATAAAACCACGTTCGTATTCACCCGATGAAAATATATAAGCAATTAAGAGCATGATCGCTCCAACTAATATCCATCTAAATTTGATAACTTCTTGTTCACCCCAAAGGGCATCGTCTTTAAATGCGTAGTCAAAGTCTTTCATGGGTTAATTAAATGTAGGGCAAAAATAGGAGAATTATTTTTTTAGGTATAGGCGCTTAGACCTCCCTTGTTAAGTACTGATTTTATTCATATTTATTTATAATTCACCATCTTTCTTAGTAACACATCGAATATTGTATCCATATTTGACCTTCTATTGTATCTAAAATGATATTCATC
>JBBQUP010000122.1:0-8056 GCA_038212305.1 Bacteroidales bacterium | reverse complement strand
GTTGCGATAATTGATCGTAAGAAAACGGTTGGCTCATATTACTTATTTATTTCTAAAGAATTGAAGAAGCAGCAATACGGTAGTTGCTGACGAAAGTGCTAGATTCCAAATGGGGAGATTAACTCTGAATGCTTTGTTTTTGGAAGGTTTAACATATACAATATCGTTTGGCATTAAATAAAACCCCGACGAACTAAGGATATCTTTTTTTGTAATGTCAATTTCATATGTTTTGGTTTCAGTTTCGTTTGGCCGCAGTATCAGAATATGTCTTTTATCACCAAACTCATTAATGTCACCAGCTTTTCCTAAAATTTCAAAAATGGTTAGTTGATCATTGTAGTTGAAATAAACTCCTGGGCGTGTAACCTCACCTAAAACAGTAACTTTATAGTCTAAAAACCGAACCAAAACAGTCGCATTAATCAAATACTCATCGGCTCTTTTTTGAATCATTCGCTCAATTTCCTGTAGCGTAAAGTCCGAAACTTTCAAATTCCCTAAAATTGGAAGCGAAATTTCACCTTTATCTCCAACGGTAAAACCATTTACATACTGATCAGCTTCCGAACTTAATGTGGTGTTCATTCCACGGGTTGGAATGTTGTTATAAAGCTCAGCTATCTCTTTATTACTGCTTAATATGCGAATAAAAAGAATATCGTGCTCCTTAATTTTATAAGTGGCTTTTTCTTTGTTAAACGATTGAGGCAGCATACTTGAATCTAGATCTTTCAAATACACTAAGTTTTTATTGTTTTGGCATGAGAACATCAAAGTCGACAAGATGAAAAATACGAGAATGTAGCTTTGATGATTTATGATTGAGAATATTTTTTGAAATTTCATCCGATAATTCTTAATGATAATAATGTGGTTAATTTAAGTGACTTTCTGAATTGTTGATCATCCATATTTTGTTTTTTTACGGAATAATGAATGATGTAATGTGCTGTGATTGCCTGTTATTTAACACGATGAATGCTCAATGAAATTTTATCTATAATTAGCAACGATGATTATTGTTTAAACATCTTGTAATACAAATTTATAAAAAAGTTAGTCTATATTTATCATTCATGTAAACGGTTAAATTTCTTTTTGATGAATATTATGTTTTTCGACATAAAAATACTCAAACATAGGTGCTTGTAAGATTAAAATTAGGAGTTTGATGGAAAAAAATGTTTTTTATAAATAACAAAAAAACAAAGATTAAAACTTTCAATTCGCTAAAACTTTTCTTAATTTGATGTATGTATTGATTTTAAAATATATGGATTTAGGATTTCCATATTAGGATAGATTATGTTTTGAGATTTTTAGAAAATTATTACTGATTTGATAAAAAAGTGAAAGATATTGATTTTAACATATTCAAAGCTGCCAGGCCACAATTAAAACCTTTTAAAGGAAGGATTTTAATTGCTGAACCATTTCTTCAAGGACCTTATTTTAGCCGGTCGATTATTTTATTGGTTGAACATGGGAAAAATGGTGCGGTGGGTTTTGTATTAAATAAATCATCGGAATTATACCCGGATGAAGTAATTGAAGATTTGTTCAATTTTAAAGGTGAGCTGTTTATCGGAGGACCGGTTGCATCAAATACATTGCATTTCATACACACTATGGGGCATTTAATTCCCGGATCATTAAAAATTACTGAGAATATTTTTTGGGGAGGAGATTTTGATAAGGTTAAAGAGCTTATAAATGGTGGTATTGCTGATGAAACCACCATAAAGTTTTTTGCAGGGTATTCAGGGTGGTCGCCAGGTCAGTTAGAGAAGGAAATAGAAGAAAATAGTTGGATAGTATCTCGAATGGATGAAGAGAATATTATGTCTGATAATGTGAATAACATTTGGAAAAATAGGATGGAAAGCTTAGGTGATGTTTTTAAAACATGGTCGAATTTCCCAAATAATCCATCGTTTAACTAATGGATGCATTTAAAAGTAGATGTAGTTTTTTTGTTTTTTGATTAAAGTATCGTAAATCATTAAACCCTACAATCCACTGAATTCCTTGAATAGCATTGCTTACAAATAATTCCTCTGCCGTTTCAATGTCATTTAGGTTAGCCCCATTTATCTCTTTGTGCTGCATCTCATTCGTTTCAATTAGGGTAATTAAATGCCTTCTCATAATGCCTTCAACACAGCCGGTTGTGAGTGCTGGAGTATAAAATACATCATTTTTCATCCACCATAAATTCGACGACAAGGCTTCGATTAATTTGTTGTTTTCGTTAACAATAAAGCATTCACCTAATTGATTTTTTTGCTTAAAAAGCCCCGCTTTAATATATAGTAATGCATTGGCGGTTTTAAATGCCGACAAGCAGTTGATTGGTTTTAAGATGTTTTGGAATATATCAGCAATTAGTCCTTTTTCGTTTAATTCATAACTACTGCTGTTTAGGGGTTGTATTTCAATTACATATGAACAACCATTGTTTGTGGGAGTGTATAGGCCTCCATCGTTACGAAATACCGAAAGGCGTACTCGGGAGGAGATGAAAAACTTGTTTTTTATAGTCAGTTTTTCTATCTGAGATTGTAATTGATCTTTCGATGGGAATTTGTTTTTTAAAATTTCAATGGAATCTAATGCATTCATTAACCGTTCGTAATGATAATCGAGAAGTTGTATTCGCGAACCCATGCAACGGATGGTTTCAAATACACCGTCTCCATATTTAAATGCCCTATTCGAAAGAGGTATTCGAATGCTATCTTCAGGAACTAAATCGCCATTGTAATTGCAATAATGTAGTACATTCATTTTTGAAGATCGTTTAAAATGGCTTTACAAGCTGGAATGATCGAATGGTTTGTTTGTATTTTAATGGATTTTTTTAATCGGGCTTGATTCCCTGCTTCAATGTCGCGATCCGAATCCCCAATTAAATAGGATGTTTTAGGATTAATAAAATGTTTCTTTATGGCTTCGAATATCATCCCTGGCTTTGGCTTTCTACAAGAACAAGATGAAATAGAATCGTGATGAGGACAATAGAATATATCGGTTATGGTAATTCCTTTTTCGCTAAGCGTTTTTATGAGTAACTCATGTACTCTATTCATATCGTCGCTAGTATAAAGGCCTTTTGCAATTCCTCCCTGATTGGTTATTATAATTAATACAAAACCAGCATCTTGCAATAGTTTTAACCCTTCAATTATGCCTTCGTTGAGTACAAAATCTTCAGGTTTATGGATGTAATAGTGACCCTCATCGCTATTTATTACCCCATCTCTATCAATGAAAACTGCTTTTTTGTCAAGCTGAATCATTAAAAACTAATTATTTTGTGAATAAAAAGTTGCAATAGTTCGGGATTAAAAATCGCTGGGAAAAAGAAACCGTAAACAGCACCCCAAAAGTGCGCATCGTGCCCAATATTGTCATTACCTCTATAGCTCATGTACTTTGTGTAAATCAAAAACAAAACACCAAATACAATTCCAGGTATTGGTATAAAATAGAGATAAATCATACTATAAGGTTCCAGAAAGATGGAGGCAAATACAACGGCCATAACAGCTCCGGATACACCTACAGCATTATAATGTGGATTGTTTTTTTCTTTACTTAATGAATATAAAGATGAAATGGGAATTGCCGAAATAAATAGTATTAAAAACAATAGATCGCCATTAATTCCAAGATAACCAGCAAATTGATAGGTTACACCGCGTCCAAATGAATAGAGCACAAATAAATTCAATAATAAATGTCCCCAACCACTATGTACAAATGCGTGTGAAAACATTCGGTAATACTGACGTCGATGGATAATTTGATAGGCATTAAATTGTAGTTTGTATTGCAAATCAGTGTTTGAGAAAGCAATAAAACTGATAATTCCAATAATTAATATAACAACTAAGTACATGTTTATTAGTGCATTAATTTAAAAACTAAATCTTTAATTAATTCTCCCGGATCTGTATTTGCGGTTGCAAAACCTTTCCCTTTCATATCGTATTCTCTAAGTATGGAGATGTTTTGAATCACCTTCATGGCTGAATAGTTTTTTATCCCAGCAGAATAGTCGTTTGCAAAGTAAGGGTTTATTTTCAATGCAGAGGCAATATTTACAGGTGATTTGTCCGGTAAATAATGAACCATTAGTAATTTCACGAAAAATCCAAATAAACTTGAAACGGTTACTGGGAAGGGGTTTTCTTTGGCATTCCGTCCAAATGAAATGGCAATCTGATTTGCTTTAAAAAAATCCTTTGATTGAATGGCTTTTTGTAATTCAAATACATTGTAATCTTTACTAATACCTATGTATTTTTCGACATGCTCGGGTAGCAAATGTTTAACACCGGGACCCGATGCAACAACCAATTTGTTTAGCTCCCCAGCAATTTTCGACAATTCGGCACCTACATTTTCGGTAATTAACACACATGCTTTAGGATCAATTGTTTTACCTGCAAGTCGAATTTGAGCATTTATCCACGATGGTATCTGATTGTCGTAAAGTCGTTTGGCTTCAAATAAAACACCAGTTGAGTCAATTAGTTTTGTGAGTTTCTTACGTTTGTCAAGCGTTTTGTACTTGTAATTAATTACAAGAATGGTCGATTTTAATGGGTTTTGCAGATAGATCTCTAACTTGTCAATGTCCTCAATGTTTTGAGCTTCTTTTACAATTATTACCTGATATTCAGTCATCATAGGATATCTGCGTGCCGCCATCATCACTTGATCGATATTCACATCTTTTCCATACATGATGGTTTGATTGAAGCCCTTTTCTTCAACAGTTAACACATCATTGGCAATGGTATCGGTTATTTGATCAATAAACCAACCTTCATCGCCCATTAAAAAATAGATGGGTTTGAATGATCGTTTTTTTATTGATGTGAGTATTTCTTCGTAGGTCATTCGTTTATTTTTGTGAATGCAAAAATAAGATTTTCATTGAGTTTATGGTCATACCCAATAATTGTAATAGTTCGGAATGAGCAATTAATGGGTTTATGAATCAAATTTTAGATGTCGTACTGATTTCCCATTGTTTATTAATTCTTTCATCGAATCAATGCCTATTCGAACATGAGTTTCAACAAAATCGTGGGTGACTTTTTGATCGCTCTCCTCCGTTTTTATTCCGGTTGATATCATGGGCTGATCAGATACTAATAATAAAGCTCCAGTTGGTATTTGATTGTAAAAACCAACACTAAAAATGGTGGCTGTTTCCATGTCAATTGCTAATGCACGGGTTTTCATTAAATATTTTTTAAAGCGTTCGTCATATTCCCAAACTCTTTTGTTGGTTGTAAAAACAGTGCCAGTCCAATAATCGCGTCCACAATCGCGAATAGTTGTGGATACAGCACGTTGAAGACTAAATGCTGGTAAGGCTGGAACCTCAGGTGGTAGATAGTCGTTAGATGTTCCTTCGTTTCGAATGGCTGCAATGGGTAGGATTAAGTCCCCCAGTTTATTTTTTGATTTCAAACCACCGCATTTCCCTAAAAAAAGAACTGCATCTGGAGATATCGCACTTAATAAATCCATTATTGTAGCTGCATTGGGACTGCCCATTCCAAAATTTATTATGGTTATGCCTTCGGCACTGCAGTTCGGCATGTTTTTATCAATTCCTAAAATAGGAACATTATACCATTGCGAAAATAGTTCGACGTAATGATTGAAATTGGTTAAAATAATATATTTAGTGAAATCTTTTAATGGTCGCCCAGTGTAGCGGGGAAGCCAGTTTTTAACGATCTCTTCTTTGGTTTTCATTTGATTTTTGATATTAAATAAAAGTAACTTATCGAAGGTAATTTTTTTGACACATTATTACAAGATTGAGTATTATATTTGGCAATATGGATAAATTAAATTTACCACAGGTTCAGCTGAATGTGAAAAATGCAAAAGGGAAGCTATTTGTATTTGATCCTTTTCGTAAAAAGCATGTTGCTCTAACACCAGAGGAACTTGTTCGACAGCATTTTCTCGATTTTTTAGTCAAAGTAGGTAAGTACCCTATGTCATTAATTTCTGTTGAGCAAACCGTTAATGTGAATGGGTTAAATCAGCGTGCCGATGGAGTTGTTTATTCAAAAAGTGGTAGCCCTTTAGTATTAATAGAATGTAAAGCACCTGATGTGTCTATTACCGTTGAAGTTCTTAATCAGGCTATTCGTTATAGTGTTGCATTAAATGCGCCCTTATTATTTTTAACCAATGGAATGATTCACTATTATATTCTCAACCCCAAAGAGAGTAACGAATTATTGAATTTTAAAGAGCTTCCTGATTATGAAAAGGTCTTGTCACTGGTTTCGAGATGAGGCGTTTATCAGTTGCAACATCATCTCATCAGCATAACTATCAATGGTTTTAATCCATTGTTTTCGAGTTCCACAAATCTCAAAACCTGCTTTTGTAAATAATTGTATGCTTGCTTTATTATTAACTAAAATATTGCAATACAACTGGTGCAGCGACAATTGTTTAAAAGAATAATCAACAAATAGAGTTAACGCTTCTGATGCTATTTTGTGATTTTGATAATCTTTGTGAATTAGGATTCCAACACCTGCCCGCGAGTGGAATGGTTCAAAATCGAATAAGTCAATCATGCCAACAGTTACGTTATCCTTTTCCTCAATAACAAGGTCAATCATTAACCGTAATTGTTTGGTTTGGAAAATATCAAGTGAAGAATGCTTAATATATTTCTGTAATTGATATTTAGAAAAAGGGGTGAGCGTTTGGCTCACCTCCCATATTTGAGTGTTATTTTCCCATTCGTAAAGAAGATCGATATCAGATGGTTCGATTGCTCGAAGCAAAAGATTTTTACTTTGAATCATCTTTTATCAAATCGTTATATTGTTTCGCCTCCCGAATAAAAGAATCTGAAAACGGAGTAATGGATATAATGTTATTTTTTGAATCTACTGCGGCTTTAAAACCTTTGTAATTTCCAAAAGAATAAAGATACCATCCTTTTTTGCATGCATACTCTTTAATTTGTGATTGATCAAGGTTTTTAAATGCTTTATTCCATGATTTTACGGGTTTCTTTAAGGCTAGAATTTGAACGGTATAACCAGGAATTTCATCTTCTTGATTAGTCACATTAGTATCTATTGCAGCTGTTTCACTAGGAATTAAAACCATGGTTATGGCCTCAATAGGTTTAGCTTTTTGTGAGTTGTAATAGGTCATTTGCCTATTTACGATTATGTTTTTTTCAACTGGTTCTAATCCTTCACCTTGATAGTTCAACGAATAGGTTTTGTCAGCCTCTAAAATTATAACATAGACTCCTGTACTAGGATGAGGACGGTATTCTCCGATTTTTTCTCCTGTAGCATTATCTTGAACTGTAATTTTAACATTTTCCAATGGAGAATTTGTTGCTGTATTCACAACTCCTTTTAATACAGCTAGTTTGTTGTCTTCAGGCTCTTCGTACTGAACCTGATAAATATCCATTCCTCCTTGCGAATTGCCATATAACGATGAGGCATAATAAGCATGGTTGTATGAAATGGTAGGTGCAAAAAACAGATCGTCGCCTGGTGTATTAATTGGATAGCCTATGTTTTTAGGCTCGCTCCATAACGAATCGTTTTGTAGGCGACTGATAAAAATATCGAATCCACCCATGCTATTGTGACCTTCACTTGAAAAATAGAGTGTTTTGCCATCGGGATGAAGCATGGGTGTTTCTTCGTCGTATGGCGTATTGATTATGTCTCCTAAGTTTTGTGGGTTAGCCCATTGTCCAGCAGGTAGCTTGCGTATTTGATAAATATCGAGTCCGCCAAATCCTCCTGGTCGATCGCTCGTGAAATACATAACTGAATTATCAGGCGAAATAGTGCAATGCGTTTCGTTAAAATCAGAATTTATTGGGCGAGGTAATTTTGATGGTTCGTTCCAAGTAGTACCATCATATAACGATTCGTAAAGGTTTTTGCCATCAATATCATTTCTAAATAAATAGAGAACTTGACCATTAGCCGTTAAACTAACGCCCGATTCATGTCCTTCTTTTTTA
>JBBQUP010000121.1:0-8247 GCA_038212305.1 Bacteroidales bacterium | reverse complement strand
TTGCTAGCCCTGAAGATCATTCTTAATAAATTATGGAATAATCTACTAAGATACTGATTTTCAGGGCTTTATGCAAATATTATATGGCTTGTTTTGCTGATAATCAGATATATATGATATTAAATACCGAAGTATTGTATTTTGATTAATGCTTTTAATTCAAAGTATTATTAATTAACGATTTTATGGCATAATAATCCATCTCCCAACATACACGACCTAATACGATTGCAGGATTAACTTTGTAATTTTCTCCAAACCTCAAAATATTATCATCAATTGGTGGCATATAACTTTTAACAAATTCATTCCACTGCAAATCAGCAATTAAAGATTTTTGAGCGTATTCGTCAGCTTGGAGTTCAAAAACATCTTTATCCTTCGCACCAACGATATCAATAAACCGCCTCTCCTTATCATTTTGCAAATGAAGTTCTATATGGCCAATCTCATGCAATACAGTAAACGCAAAATTATCCAATCTTTTATGACTAACAGATAATGCAATTGCTGGATTATTGAAACTCCAAAAAGAATAACCATCTATTGGCGTTTTTTCAAATTTATCAAGAAAAATAAGTTTAATGCCATACTCAGCAAGTAGTTTTTTTGTTTTAGTTTTCACATCAATATTTTCAAAAAACAATATTTGCAGCTTATTTTTTAATTGCACAAACATTGATGATTCAAAAGTGGAAACATCAATGTTTGTAGCTTCAAACTCGGCAATTTTACTCCAAACCAACATGTTCACTTGGTTTATTTGTAATTTTTCAGATTTTCTGTAAAATGCAAGCGTTCTATGTTCGGCAACAGTATTTACAAGTTGTTCAATATTTTCTACCTGATATATATCTTTTATTTTTGAAATATTCTCTTCTAAAGAACTGTCCAAGTATCCTGATTTTTTTAATTGACTAACAGGGACAAACTCCTTAATAATATTCCAAATCTCAATCAATTCAATTTTGCGTATATTTTTTTCTTTCAATTTAGCCTTATCTATATCGTATTGGCATTGAAATCTCAACCAATAGTCAGCTGCAATACCCAAAGATTTTTCGAGTAAAATTGCAAAATCAGCAGTTATTGCTCGCTTACCTTTTAAAATTTCATTCAAAAATGTAGGCAAGACACCTAACTCATTTGCAAGATCTTTTTGCTTAACATTTCGTGCATTTATTTCATCGAGTAAAACTATGCCTGGATGTGTGGCCTCAAAAGGCACTATATTTTTTATTTTCATATTTCAATTTTCACTTATAATGGTTACTTAGTGTTACTAAGAAAACACTATATATCTTAAAAACGTCTTCATTGTTACCCCTAGCCCCTAAAGGGGAATCTGCTATACACCAGCGGGTTGGCAATTCTCCCTATAGGGAGTCAGAGGGTGTGCGCAGGGGAAATGATGTGTTTTCTTAGAGACACTACTTAATTCAACAATTGAACAAATAGTGATAACACAAGGTTCTTCACCAGTCAATCTACTATAAAACTCAACCCTATATTACTGATTTACTCTCACCTACTCTAAACCATTTTTATCACCACCTAGTTTTTCGTAGTTTAAACTTTTAAACGAAAAAAGATCTTCTACACTTACAGCGTTGCGTAATTTGTCAATTGTATTTTTGTATTGTTTGATTACCGCAGGTTGAAAACGATACTTCTTGTTAATCGCTTTACCATCTTCATACAATTCTCTCAAATACTCTTTATTAAATTCAATTTCCACCGAATAATTTTTCTTCAAACATACATAATTCAAACAATAAATTCACTCTTATAGTGAATTAAACTCAACATGACACTCACTTTACAAACCTACCAATTTGTTAAAACCAACTCAACTTACAACCTTAAAGTAGGAAATATGCCTAGGCCTGAAACCTAAATCACTCGTTTTAAACAAACTAGATCTATAGGTATATGATTTGTAAAATAACCATTAATAAAATAATTGTTGAATTTAAAGAGGAGGATCATGAAGGTAATAATTTCAGTCGTAAATAGTGATGATAAAAAAGAGACCATCGCCAAAGGCTTTCACAACACCGATTTTTCTTGTATTTATGATCTTAAAAATAACTTCTATCAATGGGTGACCACCATAACCAACCAACTGCAACCTTTCCCCGTTTTAACCTCACGAGAATCATCGAGCTTTAGCAGTTCAAGCTCTTGTAGCTCATGCAGCTCAACATGTAACTAATTAAAATTAAAACCATGGCCATAGGAAAAGCAATGGAGTTTGTTAAACAAGCCAGTATTGACAAAGAACTCCGATCGAAGTGCAACAAAAGTGAATCGAAAGCAGAGTTGATGAAATCGATGGATTTTACTGAGATTGAATTTGACGATGCTATAAACATGCGATTGGTAAAATGCCAAACCTACGAGCAAGCCGAAATTTACCAGCAGCTAAAACTTTGGTTTTTGCAGCTCTAATTGGCAATAACACCCTATAAATAATCTTATTACGAATACATTTTTCTTGATACTCAAATCTTGACACTAATTACTAAAACTAAAAAACATGAAACACAGAGACTTAGAAAAAGTTTGTCAAATCATTAAAAGTGCCACTGATTTAGACGTGGTTTATGCCTTTGACGATTTGGTATTCCCCGACCATTCGGCTTTTCTCATTCAGTTTGATGACCAGAACACCTCAAATTTATTCACCTATTTTCATGAGGATTGCAATCCCGAAGATCAATTGTCGATTTTAGAGAATCTAACACAAGTCTGTCAGCAAGAAAAATGCACCTTAATTCCCAAAGGAGCCTTTAATTTAGAACAAAAAGGTGAAGAGGTTGAGATTAAATTTATTCGAACTCAAGCATCGGTTTAAGTGGCCAACGATTTTTAACAATTGAGTTTAACATAAACGATTTTTCATTGTTTTATGAAGCAAAGATAGTACGTATCGAATAACACAAGGCTGTGAGACACAAGATGGGTTAATGGGTTAATTTGTCAATGGGATAATTATAAACCAATAAACCCTCAACCAATAAACTCAAATTCTTGATACTATTATCTTGATACTCATCTCAAAAACAATGAAAAAACTAATTTTGGTTGCATTTTTATTTACAATTTTTGTCGGTGTGGTATATTGTCAAGCATCGAAATATGCGCTACATGTAACCAACCCCATCGGTTTTATTCAAAAAGCCGGAGTTAAATTCGAGTACCGCACACCCCAAACGGGATGGCTGCTTGCTCTCACTCAATATTATGGCACTATACCCGATTATCCTGGCACACAATTGGGTATAGAATGGCGGCACTACGCATTAAGTGAATCCAAACGAGGCGAAAACTTTTTATATGCCAAGCTTATTGCAGGTCATCAACAATTTAGAGCACAATATGGCGATGGATTTTTCAACCATTTCGAAGTTCCCGAAAGCTATTATGGCGGATTAGGAGCAGGTGTAGGTCGTAAAATAAGTTTCAATCACTTTTTTATCGATCTCAACATAGGTTTAAAAGCATCCTTAAGCACCATAACACAAGACAATATCTTTTATATTGTAGGCCCTGCAAGCTTTTTAGATCTGCATGCGAATATTGGATATCAGTTTTAATTAAAAAGGTTGTCAATAATTGTGTTGCAATCTGCTAGTTAGTCTTTGCAAGAAAACTCCATATACTGCGTTATTCTCATTTTAAAAACAGTTATTCACAAAAGTGAACTCCTTGATTTTCAAAATTTCGAAAGCCTTGTCTTTGAAGCTTTCATATCAAAGACTGTGAAAAATGCAGTTTTCGTGCAGACACTAGTTACATTTCGATCCACTATTTTTGAGGCATGAATATGGAATTATTAGCACCTGGAGGCGAAATTAATGGTTCTCAAAAGAGTCATGCGTGACAATTATTTTTAATTAAACTTAAGTATATGTAATTTTAAAGCGTTAATTTTATTACATATGCCAGTCGTACTAAGAATGAATGGTTGTAAATTTTTCTTTTTTAGTAATGAAGAAGAAGAGCCAATGCATATCCATGTAGAAAAGGGAGATGAAAATGGTAAAATGTGGCTTTATCCAGACATCGAAGACGAATACTTTTATACTTTAATGCAAAAGAAATAAAAGAAATAAGAGAAATTATAAATGAGCATATTGACCAATTAAAAAATGCATGGCATGAATACTTTAGATAATAATAAAATTGAAAATATTAGATCAAAAGACCCCATAGATATTTTAATCTTTGAGAAAGGATTGCGCATTAAAAGTGTAATTATCGATAAAGAGCTCGATTTATTGGCTGTTATTTTAAACAATGGCAAAATTCTCGAATCTAAATTATCTGATTATCCAAAATTATGCAAAGCTGAAGAAACTCAACTTCAAAACTGGCAATTAATTAGCAAAGGTATTGGTGTTTGTTGGGATGACTTGGATGAGGACTTTTCGATAAAAGGATTAATAAAAACTACTGCAATAAATGAAATGCTAGAACATTTGCAAGTGCCACGTCAAACGGCTTAAAGTTTTCTCATAGAATAAATTGGTTGTGTATTGCAGATATCTTCACCAATAATCCTAATCATCAATCTGCTAGTTACATTTCTATCCACTATTTTTGATGCATGAATAGGAACATTGAGTTGTTGGCACCCGGAGGCGATAAAGATTCGATTAAAGCGGCGATTTTAGCGGGTGCCGATGCTGTTTACTGTGGATTAGATAAGTTTAATGCCCGAAATCGTGCCGAAAACATCACGTTCGATGATTTACAAGGAATTATTAGCTTGGCTCACAAATACCAATGCGAGGTTTTTCTAACGCTCAACATATTAATTGTCGAAAATGAAATTCCTGCCCTTTTGGCATTGCTCAACAAATTAGTTAATACCCACATCGATGGCGTTATTGTGCAGGATTTGGGGTTGTTTTATTTGTTATCCCATCATTTTAAAAGCTTAAAAGTTCATGCTTCAACTCAAGCAACCACGCACAATGCGGGGCAAATTAAGTTTTTGAGTCGTTTAAATGCCACAAGAGTCAATTTATCGCGCGAGTTGAATTTAAACGAGATTACATCGTTAACCACAGTGGCTCAAGAGTACCAAATGCTAACCGAAGTGTTTGTTCATGGATCGAACTGCCTCTCCTTTTCGGGTTTGTGCTACATTAGCTCGGTTCAAAGCGGCAACTCGGGAAACCGTGGTCGATGTAGTCAACCCTGCCGCGACCAATACCTAACCACTCCAGCAGGTCTGGACTACCCGCTGAACTTGAAGGACAATTCGACCTTTTCCGACTTAAGAGAGCTGGCTGAAGCAGGCGTTGATTCACTGAAAATTGAAGGACGAATTAAGAAGTTTCACTACGTTTATATTGTTGTTGCTGCATTGAAAAAACAATTGCAAAGCCTGCAACAGACGAACCAGTTAATCAACAACAATGGCGATCTCTACAAAGTGTTCAATCGCGATTTTACCAATGGCTATTTAAAGGGCGAGATCCATAAAAACATGTTCATCGATAATCCACGGGATCATTCGGCACAACACCGAGCTGATTCGTTGGGTTGTACCACCGATGAAGCCATTGAAAAAGCCAAAACCGATTTATACAACGAGAAAACAGATATTATCCAAGCGGTTCGAGAAAAAATTGAGCCATTAAACATCAACAAAGTTCCACTAACACTCCAAATATCTGGGGAATCAGGCTCTCCGTTGAAAATATCGGTATCTGCTCCCGATTTAAAATTCACAGTGCAGTCGAGCATATGCCTAACCCACAAAGGCACCGAAGCAGTTGATCGCGCGAGCCTATTAAAAAGACTAAAATCAATTAACGAAACCGAATGTCACATCGAGCAACTCGATATAAACAATCTAAAACCTAATTTATATATTCCATTTAGGGAGCTCACCGACATAAAAAAGCAAATACTATTTATTTTAAATGGCAACAAAAATCCCATCTCCCCCATTGACGTGCCTCCATTAAAAACTCAAAAAAGAGAGCTCATCAAACCCAAATTATCGGCACTAATTTCTTCACCTAATGAGGCGTTTTTGTGCGGCCAAACCGATGCAACCATCTATTTCCAATTACCCAATGCCATTCATGATCAATTGACTGAGCTAATAGAAATTTTTGAGCAAAACAAAATGTTAGTCCCATGGTTTCCTTCGATTTTAATTGGTGATGATTTTTCAGCTGCCATTGAATTGATTAGTAAAATAAAACCCAAACAATTAGTAACTAACAACAGTGGCATTGCCTACGAAGCTTATCAAGCTGGCATCTCATGGATAGCAGGCCCCTATTTAAATATAGCCAATTCATACAGTTTGGCTTGCCTAAAAGAAACGTTCAACTGCTCAGGAGCATTTATCTCCAACGAATTAAGTCGCATGCAGATTAAAAGCATTAAAAAACCAATGGATTTCGATTTGTTCTACAGTATTTATCACCCTATTGTACTAATGACTAGCCGACAATGCCTGTTTCAAACAGTAATGGGCTGCCATAAAAATGCCATTGATGAGGATTGCATTCCCCAATGCGAAAAATCAACCACCATAACCAATTTAAAAAGTGAGGAATTGATTATTCACAAAACCAAAGGCAATTACCACACTGTTTACCACCAGCATAATTATTTAAATACCAGCATCGTTTCGGAGATACCAGATAAGTTCACCCATTTCATGATCGATCTAACAGATGTTCCATCTCAAACTCAGTGCAAATTTAATAAGCTAACAACAATTAAGCTGTTCGATCAACTCTTATCCGGATCAATTGAGGCAGATAGCCAATTAAACCAAAGTATTGCACCCACTACAAATAGTCAATACCGTAAAGGAATATAATGTGGCTATTTTGATGCCTGTTGTGGTAATTATTATTTTATTCGTTTCCGAATAAATTACCTCGCACATTCATTTTATTTATAACACCTATCCGTCAAAAAAAAATCCCGTTATCTTTATCCTCGAAAATTCGAAACTCAAAAAAATAGCACAAAAAATTAAAGGTAAAGCAGTGCAAATGTTAAGCCCCGAAAACTACATTCGGAAAAAATCTCGTACGTTGCCGATATACGAATGCACCATAAACTCCGATTGGGAAGAATCTCTAATAGCTCAAATTTCAATAGCTAGCCAGCATACCACCGGCAATGTAACAGCCTGTTTTTATCTGGTCGACCTACTTTGCCTTAGAGTTAAGGACAGCGATTTCATGTTTAATGCTCCCATGCATGCGTATCGTGAACATATTGAAAACGTGGGCACAAAATTGGATATTTCCAAAATCGATTACGATTTAGCGCATAACATTGTGTTTGCGGGTGTTGACTTTGCCACAAATATGGGTTTAAACCCTATAAAGAATTTAACGCAACTACTCAGTTTTTCTTAGAAGAGGATACGGATGATATACCACTTATTGATGTTGAATGTGGTTCAAATGGGAAACCCGAGTTTATTTCAGGACCTTTCGACGACAAAGTAAAGGTGAATAGTATTTTGGCCCAACTCGAAAAAACAGCAGGTAAAGGTAATTATTCATTTTTTTATGCAAACGAAATTGATGAAGAGTTTGATGAAGATGAATTAGATGAAGAGTTTGATGAAGCGTTTGAGAATAAAATGTTCGGGATAGCCAACATGGACTTCGAAACCAAAAAAAATCTATTTCTCGAGATGGTGATGATATAAGCAACTTAACCGTTGAAGATTCGAAATTTATTGCTGGTTTAATAAACTCATTGATTGATGATTTAATTGATGATGATTTGTTGGAGCAGACGCTTGACTATTATAGCGAATTATTTAATCATCCAATAAATTTTTTAATTCCCGATGAAATGATTGGTAATCCCGATCAATCGATCACTATCGAAGTAAGGGATCAATTTGTTGAGATCTATGATCAAATCAATCCAGATTCGGATCTTGCATCCAAGATGTTGAAGAAATTCGCAAAGGAAAATGGCAAACTCCCAGGGGTTTATTTTCTTGAATTAATGATCCTTCAGTCTGAAGAATCACGAAAATTCCCTAAACGACTTCAAGAATATGCACGTAAATTTCCAGATAATCATCTTTTTAATTTAATGGGTTATTTCTTTTTTTGAGGTGCTATGAAATTTTTTATATCTTTGAGGTCTATGGGACAAAAGCGAAAAACACGTCCGTCCTCGGACACATTATTAGAAACCGTATCTCGGATATTGGTTCCAGATTACATACTATTAAAT
>JBBQUP010000120.1:0-8294 GCA_038212305.1 Bacteroidales bacterium | reverse complement strand
AACAAACAAACGCAAAAGCTGAAAGATTAAATGGAAAGATTAACCGATTTATTTCTAATAATTATGGAATCAAAGATAAAGATTTTGCTCTATACAGAATCGCCAAATATTTTTCATAGCACCTCAAAAAAAGAATTAACCCACAATTCGCAAAAATAAAAATGAATAAATTGAGCTTTGGTATAACTATGCTTTTATGAAACAATGTTTATGCTTTTATGTAAGTTTGTAATCAGCAATATCTTGTTTTACTTTTATAACCTCATCCACAACATAATTTAACAATCTTTAATATGAAAAAAATAGCTTTTCTTTTAGTAGCAATTCTTTACCTGCAATCATCATTCGCCCAAGACTATAAGCCAGTTAGATTATCTTTTGTTATAAATCCTCAAGTATCATGGCTTAAATCCGATAATGCCAGTGTTGAATCAGGAGGCAGTCTTTTTGGTTATAATTTCGGAGTAGTTGTCGACCGTTTTTTTACTCCAAACTATGCCTTATCAACCGGTTTAACCGTTAACACAACAGGTGGTGTACTTAAATATTCACCTGCAGTTAATGCCGAAATTGGAGGTGTGGTGAAAGAAAATATTTCAAAACTAAATTATCGCTTAAAATATATTGAAATACCAATTGCACTAAAACTTCGCTCCAATGATTTTAATCGAATGGCGTATTATGGCCAATTTGGATTGTCGTGGCAGTTTTCAATTAAAACAAGTGACGGCACAAGTAGTAATATTGATCCGGAAGTACGATTGTTTGATTTGGGATATCATTTTGGAGGAGGAATTGAATATTCTATTGGGGGATCGAATTATTTAATGATAGGTGGTCAATTTAACAATGGATTTTCTGATATAACCAATAATGCAAGTATAACAGACAAAGCTATTTTAAACCGTTTTGTATTTCAGTTTGGGCTAGTTTTTTAACTCAACTACCATTAAGAAAAAACACACTGAATACAATACTTTAATAAAAATTAAGATTTAACACCTTTAATCAAGCATCTTTTCTTCTCTTAAAACTAAAAAATTGATAATTTTTGAGCAAACAAAAAATTAAAATGTCATCATTTTACATATTTTACCTTCATTATTTGTAGGGATGAAGGCAATTTTATATTTTTGAAATGTTTTAGAACATAGTTTTAAAACATTTAAGATTATGACAAACAAAAAAAAGGTTTCCGATCAGGAAACAACCATAAAAGACATTCCTCAACTATATTCTGTACTAAATCAGGAAGAGAGAGACTATCTGCTTGAGAACCACTCTACTTTGTATTTCAAAAAAAATGACATCATTTATCATGAGGGTGAAAAACCAGCAGGTTTAATGTGTTTAGTTGAAGGCAAAGTTAAAGTGTTTAAAGAGGGTGTTGGTGGACGTGATCAAATTGTTCGAATGGCAAGTGGCCCTGGGTTCATAGGTTATAGAGCACTTTTTGCTGAAGAAAACCACATTGCGTCGGCGGTAGTAATTGATCCATGTACTATTTTTTTGGTGCCTCGCGAAGCAATTTTTAAGCTCATGTTAAGTAACAATAAGTTATGCATGGCTATCATTAAATCGTTTGCTACCGAATTGGGCTTTACTCGCTATCGAATTGTAACGCTAACTCAAAAACATATTAGAGGTCGATTAGCGGAAAGCCTTGTTTTTTTGAGGGATATTTATGGATACGAGGAAGATGGTTGCACTTTGGGCATTTTTCTTTCTCGCGAAGATTTGGCTAACTTCTCAAATATGACAACATCGAATGCTATTCGTACGCTTTCGAACTTTGTTACCGAAAAGGTAATAACTGTTGACGGTCGTATTATTAAAATATTGGATGAGAAAAAACTAGAACGGATCTCGAAGCTCGGATAGTTAATTCAATAGCTATTCCATATAATAAACTCGTTTTACTCTTCGACTAATTCCTGTTAACACTTCGTACGGAATGGTTCCAATAGCTTCGGAAATTTTCCATACTGGAATATCATCTCCAAAAACAATTACCTCGTCCCCATCCACAACCTCAATTCCAGTTATGTCAATCATGCACATATCCATGCAAACGCTACCAACAATAGGAACTAACTGACTATTTAACAAAACCGTACCAACTCCATTACCTAATCGTCGATCAAGTCCATCGGCATATCCAATAGGAATAATAGCTATTTGACCAGCTCCCGAAATTCGCCCTCGTCGACCATACCCAATTGTTTCGCCTGATTGCACTTGTTTAACCTGACTAACATAGGTTTTTAGCGTTGCTACATTCATCAGCACCAACTTTGAAGTGGCCTGTATGCCATACATACCTATCCCCAATCGAACCATGTCGAATTGCGCTGCGGGGAATCGTTCAACACCCGAAGAATTGAGTAAATGTTTAAGAAAAGGATATCCTATTTTGGCCTCTAAATCATTTGAAAAAGATGTAAAAACTGCTATTTGTTGTTGAGTAAAAGCATCATGCACAGCATCTTCACTACCCACTAAATGAGAAAAAACAGACTTAACTCTTAAACAACCCCCAAGATTTAACTCCTCTGCTAACGATTGCATTTCGTCAGGTAAAAATCCCAATCGATACATGCCTGAATCCACTTTAATATGTATTGGCACATCAACCAATCCTTGAGACTTAACAACATCTACAAAGTCGCGAAGTACATTAAAACTATAAATCTCGGGTTCAAGCTGATACTCAAGCATCATGGCAAAACTACTTTTCTCGGGATTCATAACCATTATCGGCAATGAAATTCCAGACCTACGAAGCTCCATTCCTTCATCGGCGTAAGCCACACCCAAATAGTCAATTTTATGATGCTGCAATACACTTGCTATCTCGAATGAGCCACTGCCATAAGAAAAGGCTTTTACCATGGCCAAAATTTTAGTCTCAGGTTTTAAGAGCGATCGAAACGAATTAATGTTATGAACGAGTGCATTCAAATTCACTTCCATAACTGTTTGATGATGCTTAAACTCCAAACGTTCTACAACTCGTTCGAAAAGAAAATCGCGAGCTCCTTTAACTAAAATAACATTCTTATGAAGAGACGTTAGAACTCCTGAGTTTATTAACTCATCGGTTGATGCATAAAAAAGAGAATCATTGGGAAACAGGTTTGCATACTTTTGAATATCAGCACCAACGCCAATTACTTTTAATACTCCTTTACTATTAAGCAAATGTACTACTCGCTGATATAATTCCGGAGCTTTAATTCCACTCTGATAAATATCTGACAAAACAACTGCTCGAGACATATCGTATTGAATCGCTTGTTGATTTAAGAAATCGAGGGCTACTTCAAGTGAATTTAAATCGGAACTGTAACTATCGTTGATGATAACGCATTGATTAATTCCTTCTTTCTGCTCCAATCGCATTGAAACAGATTTAAATTTATACGCATTGTTGATTAACAAACTAATCTCAACACCCATGAAAAGTGCAACAAGCATAGCATGCATCGCATTTTCTAAAGATGCTAAATCCGAAAAAGGCAATTCAACATCAAAAATTTTATCTTTCCATTTAAGAGATAAAATCAGTTGATTCTTTCTTTGTTCAGATTTAATTAACTGCAAATCACACCAATCACTCCTGCCCCATGTCACTAATTTTTGATTAGCAAATTGGTTTTGAATGGCATTGAATACATTTATCTGATCGGCACAACAAAAAATAATCTCACATGATTCGAACAACTTAAGTTTTTCGTTTAGTTTATGCTCAAGCGATTTGAAATTTTCTTGATGAGCTTCGCCAATATTGGAGATTAATCCCCAATTGGGATGTATTGCTTTTTGTAAACAACTCATTTCATTTGGAAGGGAAATACCAGCTTCTATAACTCCCAAATCCACATCTGATTCGAGCATCCATAGCGACAAAGGTACGCCAACCTGACTATTATAACTACGAGGTGAGCGCGAAAGCAAAAATGAGTGCTCCAATAACTGTACAATCCATTCTTTTATTATTGTTTTACCATTACTTCCGGTTATAGCTAAAATGGGATATTGAATTAAGTTGCGCCGGTATCTGGCAAGCGCTTGCAATGCCTTTAACGTATCGCTAACTTGAATAAAACCACAATTACCAAATTTTTGATATAAATTACTCGCTTCAGACACTAAAAAACAACGAACACCTTTGTCTATTAGGTCTTTAATAAATGTATGGCCGTTATTATTCACCCCAACTAATGCAACAAAGAGCGTATCAATTGGCACAACCAAACGTCGCGAATCAATGGCAATTCGGTTAAAAACGTAATTGCCATCGCCTTTCAATTTACCATTAACTATTTTTGATAGTTCATGAAGTGTAATATCAACCATTTCTATAATTCAGTAGTTTATTCATTCTAATACAACTTAATTCTCTTGAAAACACGTACGACAAAGCGGCTCGTAATCGGAAGTTTCACCTAACAAAAGTAGCTTTTCGCTTGTATTTAATCGATGCGAATAATGAGCTAAATTCCCACATTTCATACAAATAGCATGAACTTTTGTAACATACTCGGCTGTTGCCATTAATTGAGGCATTGGACCAAAGGGCTTACCCTGAAAATCCATATCCAAGCCAGCTACAATAACCCGAATTCCCATATTTGCCAACGAATTGCATACAACAGGTAAATTAACATCAAAAAACTGAGCTTCATCAATTCCAACCACATCAATATCACCACATAAAAGCATAATATTTCCGGATGAATCAACAGGAGTTGATAAAATGGCATTTGCATTGTGCGAAACCACCTCCGACAAACTGTATCGGGTATCGACTAGAGGCTTAAATATTTCAACCCTCTGACCCGCAATTTTAGCGCGACGCAATCGTCGAATTAACTCTTCGGTTTTACCTGAGAACATCGATCCAGTAATCACTTCAACCCATCCTCTGTTTTTTTCTCTATTTGCTTTATTTTCAAGAAACATGATTAATTTTAAGTTAAGATGTTTAATCGCTACCTTTGCAAAAATACAGAAAATGCCATTCATTTACAGTTATGGAAAAAGATGTCTTGATTTCGGTTATAATTAACAACATTAAAGAAGTTGAAACCCTTGTAAATTCATTTAAAAGGACAGGTGCTATCATGCCATCTATCACAAAACTTACGCTCGAGAAATTAAATCACATAAAGGATGAGATAGAGATATTGACTTCATTAAACAATGAAATCCCATCACTCATAATAGAAAAGCAGGCCGAAACAGTTGAAAAAATTAAAACACCTTTTGCCGCCGAAGCAACAATAATTAATGTAGAAAAAGTTGAAATAAAAAATGATGAAATAGCATCAAGTAAATCTCTACTATTCGAAAAACAAGATATTCTTTTAATTGAGGAAAAAACTGAAATTGAACCACAGCCAAAAACTGAAGAATCTATTTCATCATTGAATCAAATAGTTCAAACAGCAACGTTATCGTCAACTGAGAAAACCACAAACACTCTCATCGCTGCGGCATCCAAATCACCTAGCGTTCTGGGCGAAACAATTGGGGACAAACGAATTTTATCAGATAAGTTAGTAGGCGATGGTGAATCGACAAATCAACGAATGATTGGGAAACCAGTTGATGATATAAAAAAGGCAATTGGAATAAATGATCGATTTTTATTTCAGAGAGAATTATTCGAAGGTAATGCTCAACGCATGAACCAAACGATAGAAGAATTGAATCAATTGAATACTTTTGAAAATGCAAAAGCTTTTATTGCTGCGAATTTTAGCTGGGAATATGGCAATGAAACAGCCGAAGCATTCATTAATGCAGTGCATCGCAGATTTTTATAACCCATTTTATTTATGAGCAAACTGTTTGTTGTTCCTACACCCATTGGAAATCTCGAAGATATGACCTTCAGAGCTGTAAAAACGCTAAAACAAGTTGACTTCATATTAGCCGAAGATACTCGTACAAGTGGTTTTTTGCTGAAACATTATGGAATTGAAACCAAAATGCATTCACATCATAAATTTAACGAACACACCTCGCTTGAAATAATTACATCTCGACTATTAGCAGGCGAAACAGCAGCGCTTATATCAGATGCAGGAACGCCGGCAATATCTGATCCAGGCTATTTAATTGTTAAAGCGTGCATTGAAAAATCCATTAAAGTAGAGTGTTTACCTGGAGCAACGGCATTAATCCCGGCTTTGGTAACATCTGGATTGCCAAATGATCGTTTTTGCTTCGAAGGGTTTTTACCTCAAAAGAAAGGCCGCCAAACACGCTTCCAGTTTTTAAAAAATGAATCACGAACCATGGTGTTTTACGAATCTCCATTTAGGTTAGTTAAAACACTCACTCAATTTGCAGAATATTTTGGCAAGGACCGAAAAGCATCTGTTTCTCGCGAAATATCCAAGCTATTCGAAGAAAACAAACAAGGCACGCTGGATGAATTAATACAATATTTCTCAAGCAAGAGCGTTAAAGGGGAAATTGTAATTGTAGTCGAAGGCAATTCCGAGAATAAATAACACGTTAAAAATTAATATTTTATCTAATTTAAATTCATTAAATACTATTCAAATGAAAACAACTTCCTTCTTTTTAATCCTTATTGTAGCAGTACTAACATCATGTACTACAGGGCCATCAAACTCCGAACTTAAAGCAAAAAACGACACCTTGTTATTAGCTCTTTCTGAAAAAGATCGCATGCACAACGAGTTAGTAAACTCATTAATTGAAATTGATGAAAACTTAGCGATCATCAAAGAAAAAGAGAACATTATTTCACTTAATTCAGCCGAAGCTGTAAACAACAATGGCATTAAAGATCAAATTAATCAGGATATCAAATTGATTTATGATTTGATGGTTCAAAACCAAGAGAAAATTGCTCAACTCGAGAAGCAGCTTAAATCAAGCAATCGCGACAATGCGAATAACAAAAAACTAATTGCTAGTTTAAATGAGCAATTAAAAGAAAAAAGTCTTGAGATTATAATGCTAACAGAACAATTGAAAGCAAAAAACATTCAAATCGATGAATTAAACTTTGCCGTGGAAGGTTTGAAAGGATCGCTTGATTCATTAAGAACACAACACACAAGCACAACAAAAAAATTGGAAGAAACTACAATCGATCTTTACACCGTTCATTATGTAATTGGTTCATCTAAAGAACTGAAAGACAAAAATATTATAAATGGTGAAGGATTTTTAAACTTGAAAAAGAAGGTTTTAAATCAAGATTTTGATACTGAAAATTTCACGGAAGCAGATTCTCGTGAAACTGAGCAAATAGCTACTTTCAAAAAACGAGTGAAAATTATGACCAACCATCCACAAAACAGTTATGCAATTATTGATGGTGCTGATGGATCAAAAATCATATCGATTAAAGACAAAAACTTATTTTGGAGTGTTTCAAAATTCTTAGTTGTTCAGGTTAACTAATTGTATTTATATTAAAAAATAGGCTGTCTCCATTCCGAGGCAGCCTATTTTTTTTGGCTCTATAACGTTTCTAGTGGGTAAAATTCATTGGTAAATAAAGGCCACTTGACTTACATGGTAAATAATCAAATGGTCTTTGAAAAAAAACCCACCCACTTAAATCAATATAGAGCCTATTTTTTTTACATAGTATCTAAAAAGTACTTATCCAAAAATCAAATACTTATCTTTACGCATTATTGATTGCGATGTAAAATCATCACTAAAATAAAGTGAACTTATACTTATGAGATATCCTCGTGATCGTTAAATGAAAACTCATTTAATAAAATCCCTCTTTATAAAATTACCTAATGAAAAAATATAAACATGTATTTTTCGACCTTGATCATACTTTGTGGGACTTTGAATTAAACTCAACCAATACTTTAAAAAAATTATTCACGCAGTATAAGTTAAATCAGCATTTTACCGATTACGATCATTTCTTCAACCAATACAAACCTCACAATAGTAAATTATGGGGTGATTATAGGTATAATCGCATTACTAAACGAGAATTAAATATTCAACGATTTCATCTCCCTTTATTAGATGTTGGTGTTGATAACATAGAATTTGCTAAAGAATTTTCTAGTGCCTATATTCAAAATTGTTCCTTAGAAACACAATTAATGCCTCATGCTTTGGAAATACTGACTACCTTAACCCACATTGCAGGCCTTACACCCCCGAAATGTTAAATTTAGACCAAAAAGAGCCTTTTTTTAATTATTTTGAAGGGTTATTTTTTACAACTACCTGATTATCAGCATGTGGTTTTTTGCGGTTTTGAAAAAGTGCCT
>JBBQUP010000119.1:0-8749 GCA_038212305.1 Bacteroidales bacterium | reverse complement strand
CATTGGCTACAAATATTTTATTGGATTGCTATTTACTTTCGATAAATGGATTGCAAAATTAGGGAATTTTTTTGTAAGTAATTCAAAAAAAAGTTCTTTAGTGAATTGTTCGCTTTCAAAATGTCCAATATCTGCTAAAATTAGCTTGTTTTCAGCCTCAAAAAATTGATGATACTTAATATCGCCGGTGATAAAAATATCTGCTTTTGCTTGTATGGCTGATTGGATTAAAAAACTACCTGATCCACCACAAAGCGCAACCGACTTGATTGGTTTGCCTGATAATTCGGTGTGTTTAATAATTTTACAATTGAATTTTTCCTTTACAATGTTTAAAAATTCTAGTTCATCCATTGGAGATATTATTTTTCCAATAATACCATACCCAATATCTAAAAGTGTATTATCTAACGATATAATATCAAAAGCGGGTGTTTCGTATGGATGAGAATTGTGAAGTGCTTCAATTATTTGATTTTGTTTCCATTTTTGAAAAACAACTTCAAGTTTAATTTCATCTTCGGTGTGTATGGCATCAATTTCACCAACAAATGGGTTGGCATTTTCCAAAGCTTTAAATGTGCCATAACCGCTGGTGTTATAGCTGCATGAGTTGTAATTGCCAATTTCGCCTGCCCCCGATTCAAATAAGGCAGCTCTAACTTGTTCAAACTGCTTGTTTGGCACGAAAGTGATTAGCTTTTTGAGTAACCCCACTTCAGGTTTTAAAATACTGCAATCGCTAAGGTTTAGCTTTTTTGCCATCGTGCTGCTAACTCCATTACTTACCTTATCGACATTGGTGTGGACACATAGTATTGCAATACTGCTTTTTATGGCTTTAATAATAATTTTTTCGGTGGTGTTTTTGCCTGATATTTGTTTTAAACCAGCTAATGTTATTGGGTGATGCGATACAATGAGGTTGCAATTATTTGCAATCGCTTCATCTATTATAGGTAGAGTAATGTCTAAGGTAATCAGAATCCCAGTTACTTCATCCTCATGTGATCCACAAAAAAGGCCGCTGTTATCATAGTCTTCTTGCAAAGAAAATGGAGCGAAGCTTTGTAGGTGTTGAATTACATCTGCAACAATCATTATAGAAATAACTAAAGTAAGCGTAGGTTGGTTACAAGGAAGGTTAAATGTTTTCTTTCAATTCCAATAGCATCGATTTTATCTCATTGAGATTCTTAACCACATCAAAATTATTAATTGTATCCTCCTTGTTATCTTTCATTTTCTTAGCTGCTCCTTTTAATGTCAGCCCTTTTTCTTTAACCAAATGGTATATAATGTGGAAATTTTCAATGTCTTGGGGCGTAAATAAACGATTGCCTTTTTTGTTCTTGTGAGGTTTAATTACATCAAATTCTTTTTCCCAAAAGCGAATAAGAGAGGTGTTTACGTTAAACATGGTTGCAACTTCACCTATAGCATAATAAAGCTTTTCGATTTTCATTTGTTTGTACGCCATAGGGATGAGATTTATTTGATATGAAGATTTTGATTGAAATTGTGGGTTGATTCAAAGATATAGAATTTTTGTTTTGGCTATGGTATCTAATTTTAATTTTATATAAAAAAATGCACAGGTGAGATACCTATGCATTAAATATGCTTTTAATAAAGATTTACTATCAATCGAAAGTCTGGTTCGAATTCGATGAGATGTGTATCATGCGTTCGTATTCATCTGCTGTTAAATCTTCCTGGAAATAATAATGTTGAGGGTTCTGTTTTACGCCTCTAACGCTTACTTCGTAATGTAAGTGGGGGGCTGTGGACGTGCCTGTGTTTCCAACAGATGCAATTACATCACCACGTTTAACATGTTGGCCAACTTTAACTTTAAATTCGCTTAAATGGGCATAAAGTGTTTTGTAGCCGTACCCGTGGTCAATTTCTATGTGATTGCCATAACCAGTTCCCGACTCAATAATAGCAGAAACCACTCCATCGCCAGTTGCATAAACATCGGTTCCTGTTGAAGCGGTGAAATCCATTCCTTCATGAAATTTCTTTATTTTATAAATTGGGTGAATTCGCCATCCCCATCCTGATGCTGTTCGAGTTAAGTCGTTATTGGAAATAGGCATAATAGCTGGAGTACACCTTATCAGTTGATCTTTATTTTTTGCTAATTCAACAATCTCATCGTACGATTTGCTTTGTACGTACAATTGCTTCATAGCAATATCCAGTTGTCTTGCTGTGTTTATTACCAAATCTGAATTGGTAAGGTTTTCTAATTGCTCATATCGGTTTATACCACCAAAGCCAGCTAGTCGAATTGATGAAGGAATTGAGTCGGCTTGGAAAATTACGCGATATATATTTTCATCGCGTTGTTGTAGGTCACTAAGAACGTTGTGAACCTGATCCAACTTTTTTTCCATTATTTCATACTGAGAGAGTATTTGGGCGTTTTCTCGAACTAATCGTTTTTCTTTAGGACTGTCAAAAAATTCATTGTATCCAAGAAAGAATAGAAGTCCTAAAATATTTCCAGACATCCCCAAAAAGAAAACTCGGGACAAGTAATACTTTACACCCCTTTTAATACGATCGTAACTGAGCGTATCGGGATTATAGCGGTACTTTACTTTTGCCATGCTTGTAAAATTTTGTGACGAAAATATATTTTTCGGATGTTAACGGTTCAAAATTAGTGAAATAATCTAACTTTGCAAGACTTTTTTCACAGCAAATGGAGTAATTTAAGCTCTTTTTACACGATGCAATTGTTTGATATCTAGGATAAACTGTTTTCAGACATCAAAGTTGTGGTGAATAAAGTCCATGTGAGAATTGAATTAATTATTATTATTTAGAGTATTTCATGATGAATGCAGCGCAGCTAAGACAAAGTTTTCTAGATTTTTTTGCCACTAAACAACATCGAATTGTCCCATCAGCACCAATGGTCGTAAAGAACGATCCCACGTTGATGTTTACTAATGCAGGGATGAATCAATTCAAGGAGATTTTTTTAGGCAATACGCTTGCGGTTGATAAGCGAGTGGCCAACAGTCAGAAATGTTTACGTGTGTCGGGTAAACACAACGATTTGGAAGAAGTTGGACATGATACCTATCATCACACGATGTTCGAAATGCTTGGGAACTGGTCCTTTGGTGATTATTTTAAAAATGAAGCCATTAATTGGGCTTGGGAATACTTAGTTGAAGTATTAAAACTCGATGCAATCTTATTGTATGCAACGGTTTTTGAGGGAGATAAGCAAGATGGGTTGGATCGTGATACAGAGTCATTTAACTATTGGACTAGGCATTTGCCAGAATCCCATGTATTGAATGGAAATAAAAAAGATAATTTTTGGGAGATGGGTGATGCCGGTCCATGTGGTCCTTGTTCGGAGGTTCACATTGATTTACGAAGTGAAGAAGATAAGAAAAAAATACCAGGAAGAGATTTAGTAAATGCTGGACATCCTGAAGTTATTGAGATTTGGAATTTGGTTTTTATTCAATACAATCGTAAAGCATCAGGACAACTCGAATTATTGCCTGCTAAACATGTTGATACTGGCATGGGATTCGAGCGCTTGTGCCGTGCATTGCAAGGAAAAGCTTCTAACTATGATACCGATATTTTTACTCCGCTTTTAGATAAGCAATGCGAGCTAACAAACTTAAAATATAGTGTAAGTGAGCAAACCGATATTGCCATGCGGGTGGTGGCTGATCACGTTCGAACTATTGCATTTGCCATAGCTGATGGCCAATTACCATCGAATGTTAAGGCTGGCTATGTTATCCGACGTATTTTGCGCCGTGCTGTGCGATATGGTTATACTTTTTTAGGTCGTCGCGAATCATTCTTGTCGCTTCTCATTGAGCCTTTGATTGAAACTATGGGGCAAGCATATCCTGAGTTAGTTGCTCAAAAAGGATTCATAATAAAAGTGATTCATGAAGAAGAAGAATCGTTTTTACGGACATTGGAAACGGGAATTTCGTTGTTAGATAAAATTATTGCCGACATTAAAGCGAGCAATAAAAAGGTTATTACTGGGAAACAAGTGTTTGAATTGTACGATACGTTTGGTTTTCCAATCGATTTAACCGATTTAATTGCTCGAGAAAATCAACTAGAGATTGATAAAAGTGGTTTTGAAGTTGAGATGGAAGCCCAGAAACAAAGGGCTCGAAATGCAACAAGTGTTCAAACTGATGATTGGGTTATTGTAACTCCTGATGAAGTTGAAGAATTTGTTGGGTATGACTATCAGGCTGTTGATGTGGTGATTACGCGATATAGGAAAGTAAAGCAAAATAATAAAGAACTCTTTCAGGTTGTGTTTAATGTAACTCCTTTTTATGCTGAAAGTGGAGGCCAAATAGGTGATAAAGGAAGGATAGTTAATGCAACTGAAACGGTTGAAGTTATAGATACCAAAAAAGAGAATAATCTAATTGTTCATTTGATGGTTTCCTTGCCTAAGGATCCATTTGCTAGATTTACTGCTGAAGTAAATGAACAATTGCGACAGCAAGTAGCTTGTCATCACTCAGTTACGCACTTGCTTCATAAGGCGTTAAGAGAGGTGTTAGGTTCGCATGTTGAGCAAAAGGGATCACTGGTTTCACCTGAGCATTTGAGGTTTGACTTTGCTCATTTTCAAAAGGTTTCGGACGAAGAGCTTAAAAAAGTGGAGGCGTTGGTGAATTTGTTAATTAGAGAAAATTTGATTCTCGAAGAACACCGGACTGTCCCAATGAGTAAAGCTCAAGAGCTTGGAGCAGTTGCCCTTTTTGGGGAGAAGTATGGAGACGTGGTGAGGATAATTCAGTTTGGAGGTAGCATTGAGTTATGTGGTGGAACGCACGTAGGTTCAACAGGAGAAATTGGGTTGTTTAAAATTGTAAGCGAGTCGAGCATTGCAACGGGTATTCGCCGAATTGAAGGAGTTGCAGGAGGTAAAGCTGAAGCTTATGTTGAAGCTCAGTTCGAATTGATCTCTGAATTGAAAGGGTTGATGAAAAACCCACCCAATTTGCGCAAAAGTATTGAGCTGTTGATTGAAGAATCATCTTCCTTGGCTAAAAAGGTAGAGTCGATGCAACGAAATATGATTGCAGTTGAAATTAAGGAATTGATTGCCAATGCTCAAGAAGTGAATGGAGTTTTAGTTGTTTCAACACAATTGAGTCCAGCCTTGAGTGATTTAATGAAAGATTTTGCAATGCAACTTCGTTCGCAATTTAAAAAAGGAGTTGCTGTGTTAGGAACTCAGGTTAATGGAAATCCCAAAATTGCTGTAGCACTAAGTGACGAATTAGTTAAAATCGGATGGAATGCAGTTGAGATAATTCGTGAAGCATCGAAAGAAATTCAAGGAGGTGGGGGAGGACAGCCATTTTTTGCCGAAGCTGGTGGTAAAAACATTGCTGGACTAGAAAAAGCGATGAACAAAGCGTTAGAGTTGATTAAGGCTAAGCTATAGGCTTAAATATCATTAAAAAAAAGTAAAGGGTTGCATCGAAATTCGAGGCAACCCTTTTTTGGATCAGGTTTTTTATGTTTTAAGGTTTGTAAATATAATAAAACTATAGTAAATCGGAAGCTAATTCTGCTAAATAACTTCGCTCGCCTTTTATTAAATTTACATGGGCAAATATGTCTTGCCCCTTCATCTTGTCTGTTAAATAAGCCAATCCATTCGATTGCATGTCCAAATAGGGCGAATCAATTTGATGAATGTCGCCTGTGAAAATCATTTTAGTTCCTTCACCAGCACGTGTAATAATTGTTTTTACTTCGTGTGGAGTTAGGTTTTGAGCTTCATCAATAATAAAATAAGAGTCGGATAAACTTCGGCCTCGAATATAAGCTAAAGGAGTTATGACTAGTTTATCGGTTTTAAGCATATCTTCCACAATAATATTCTCTTTGCTTTGAGCACCAAATTTACTTCTAATAACACTCAAATTATCAAATAATGGGAGCATGTAGGGGCCAATTTTTTCGTTTACATCGCCAGGTAAAAATCCTAAATCGCGGTTTGCAAGCGGAACAATGGGACGAGCCAATAAAATTTGATTGTAGCTTTTGTGTTGATGCAGAGCTGCCGCTAAAGCTAAAAGTGTTTTCCCAGTTCCTGCCTTTCCGGTAAGAGAAACCAACTTAATTTCGGGGTTGAGTAAAGCATGAAGTGAAAAAGCTTGTTCTGC
Source organism: Bacteroidales bacterium (assembly GCA_038212305.1). GTDB lineage: Bacteria > Bacteroidota > Bacteroidia > Bacteroidales > Marinilabiliaceae > JBBQUP01. The sequence goes on along the minus strand of JBBQUP010000119.1, from coordinate 2,549 downwards.
ATTGCGAGGTTCTATGCCAAATGCTCCATGTTTTTCGACCCGAATAATTTGCTGGGCAAAAGGATCGTAATGGGCGAGTACACTGTGATTTCCATTACGGAGTATCACATATTGGTTGGCTGGTAAATCTCCCTCAAAAGGGAAATCAGCAATTGGAATTGCTTTTCGTTCATACAATGTTTCAATGGTTTGAAGATCAAAGTTGTCATGAATTTCGACTCCTTTGTGAAGAATGTCAATGTTTTTAACTTTGTCATTCTCATAATCTTCAGCAAACATGCCAACTGATTTGGCTTTCATTCGAAGGTTTATATCCTTTGAAATTAGGACGCATTGTCTTTTGGGAAATTCAGCTTTAATAAATAGTGCAATTGATAAAATCCGATGATCGGGAGTTTTATCACTAAACGAATTCATCATAACTTCAGGGAATGCTTTTCCAGTGGCAATAAATAGTTTCCCATGCCCTTTGCCTAACGAAACGCCTTCTTTAAAGAGATTTTCACCTGCTAGTTTGTCTAATTCGCGAGTGAATTCGCGAGCTTGGAAATTGATTTGATCATTTCCTTTTTTGAATTGATCCAGTTCTTCAAGAACGGTGATTGGAAGAACGATATCGTTTTCTAAAAAACTGTAAATACACTTGTGGTCATGAAGGATCACATTTGTGTCGAGTATAAATATTTTTTTATTAGCCATAGTAAAAAGTTTTATCTGTAAATAAATATACCCAATTTTGCTCTTAATAATTGATGAATTATGCAAAAAAATATGAGTTATTTGGAGGTTTTGAAATACATGTATAGTCAATTGCCAATGTTTCAGAGAATTGGTGGGGCTGCTTACAAGGCAAATTTGGATAATACATTGGCTTTCGACGAATATTTTAATCATCCGCATAAGAAATTTAAAATGATTCATGTAGCTGGAACAAATGGAAAAGGTTCAGTTTCGCATTTGCTAGCTTCTATTCTTCAGTCGGCTGGCTATAAAACTGGCTTGTATACATCACCTCACTTAAAAGATTTTCGCGAGCGGATTAAAGTTGATGGATCGATGATGCCTGAAGTTGATGTGGTTGACTTTATAAAGCATCATCAGTCGATTATTGAGTCAATAAAGCCTTCTTTTTTCGAATTAACTGTTGCTATGGCCTTCGATTATTTTGCCAGTCAGGAGGTGGATATTGCTGTAGTTGAAGTAGGAATGGGAGGCCGGTTAGATTCAACCAATATAATTCAACCTTTGGTCTCAGTTATTACTAACATAGGCATGGATCACATGACTTTTCTAGGAAATACCTTGAGTGAGATTGCTGGCGAAAAAGCAGGGATCATAAAGAGCGGCGTTCCTGTAATTGTTGGAGAGTTTCAGAATGAGACAATGCCTGTGTTTGTTGCAAAAGCAAATGAAGTTGGGACATCAGTTGTTTGTGCCAGTGCAGCATATCAAGTCGAATTCAGCACTCAAACATCTGATTTTTTACAGCAATTTTATATACGCAATAATGCGGCAGAAATGGTTTACGATGGATTGATGACACCATTATTGGGTTTTTATCAACAAAAAAATTGTTGTACAGTTTTAGCAACTATCGATGAGCTTCGAAAACTGGATGTGAAAATCCTTGATGCCAGTGTTTTAGAAGGATTTCGGAATGTTGTGAAACAATCAGGATTAATGGGCAGATGGCAAATTTTAGATGTTAATCCTTTAATTATTTGTGATACGGCTCATAATGAAGCAGGATTCTCAGAAGTTTTGAAACAACTAAGCTCAATGGCTTATAAACAACTGCACATGATAATTGGGTTTGTTAACGATAAGGATATTCAAACGATATTGGCAATGTTGCCTAAAGATGCAACTCTTTATTTTACTCAGGCATCAATTCCGCGTGCAATGGCTGTTGATAATTTATTTGAATTAGCCTCAAAGTGTGGTTTACATGGCAGAAAATACCAAAATGTGGATCTCGCTTTGCAAGCAGCAAAAAAAAATACGAGCATTAATGATTTGATTTTCATTGGAGGTAGCACATTTATTGTTGCTGAAGTTGTGTGAATCGTGAAAATATTTTTGGAAATCAAAAAAAGAGGTCTATATTTGCATCGCTTTTAACGAAAGCCATGGTCTTTAAGGCTGTGTTATCAAGAGAAGGGCGCTTAGCTCAGTTGGTTCAGAGCATCTGGTTTACACCCAGAGGGTCGGGGGTTCGAATCCCTCAGCGCCCACACCTTTTTCTTGATTTTTAAATTTTACCCTTATAAAAGGGCGCTTAGCTCAGTTGGTTCAGAGCATCTGGTTTACACCCAGAGGGTCGGGGGTTCGAATCCCTCAGCGCCCACAGTTATTACAATAAATCCCGCTCGAAAGGCGGGATTTTTTTTTGTGCCGTGCTTAGGCGATATTAACCCACATTGCAGCTATCCATCTGTAACGTATTGATAATCTGATTTGGGGTTTTTAAAATTTTCGCCAGTGTGCCACACGGATTTTTTCCGGGGCATGGATCATATTTGAGCTTGCCGCATATTTGTTTGACCGTT
>JBBQUP010000118.1:0-9165 GCA_038212305.1 Bacteroidales bacterium | reverse complement strand
TTAAAAGAGATATTTACCAGCGATGCAGATATGATACCTGATTATAAAAATCACACACTTACCATCAAGTTACATTCGCTTTCTACTCCGAGGGCAAATCAGGCGGTGAAAGAATTATGTTCCTTTTTAAACCAGACAGAAACCAATTTTCCATTCACAAATTTAAGGCTGGTTTACGAAACAGTCGCGCTTTAATCTGCGATAGTATTGGATGTCTGATTCTCGAAAAAAACGTTGCTATTTCTTATTTCACGTTTATTTGTGTTCGCTATCGCAAAGGGGCAAACGCCAACTATTACCATGACAACCAGTAAGGCGATTGGTTCATCAATTAGTTTGCAAGTCGGTGCTTCTTTAGATAATACGATTATCCAAGTCGATTTTGGAGATGGAGTTAAGGTGGATAAAACGATTAATATTGCAAAAAACATCTGTTAGCGGGACGCTTGTTGGTTCCCAAACTGTAAAATATATGGAGCAGGAATTACTTTTCTTTATTGCAATTCTAACCAACTCACAACCTTGGATGTCACCCAAATTACGGCTTTAACCGATCTTATGTGCTTTTCAAACCAACTCACTTTCGCTTCATTACCGTTGAAAAAAATATCATGGACAATTTATTCTTATGCTCCTCAAAAACCAATTTCCATTGCAAAAGATATAATTATAAATGTTGAATTGGATTTAAGCAGTCAACAATTGATTGATGGCAATGCAACTGTTTATATTTGGAAAACAAAAGATGGCTCAACGCTTGTTGGAAATACCGATTATTCAATTGCAAATGGCAAAACAATGTTTCTTAAAACACAAACCGATAGTGTTTACTGCGAAATGACAAATGCAAATTTCCCTTTGTTTGCTGGAGCTGATGTTTTAAAAACTACATATACAAAGGTTTCAACTGTTACAGGTATTGAACCTAACAAACAAGAACTAACGCAAGTATATTTCAGTAATAAATCACTTTTTGTTAACGCTCCTTATCAAGCTCAATTAGCGGTTTATGATGTAAATGGTCGTTTGGCGGCGTCAAAATCAATTGAGGCTGGTGTTAATACAATTCCCTTAAGAACTACTGGTTTGTTTTTGGTGAAGATTACCAATGATAAAGGAAGCATTACCCGAAAGATGATGGTGGAGTAGGTGTTATCTCGGCGCCTGTGTGTCTCTGCGGTTAAAATTTTTTCGGTGAATTTTTTTTCATCTACAATCGTGAATTTAAAAAAACATGATATTTGCGATTATTTTTATTGCATCCTACAGTAAGAAATAAAAAAATTATATATTTGCATCCTAATACAATCGAACATAGAATGACTCGCCTATCGTATTACTTTGGTTTTTACTTTTATTTTTTTGGATTTAGCCAAAAGAACAGGGTGGGTATTGTTAAGTAAAATGTAATTTTAAGATATAACAAAAGCCCGCCCATAAAGCGGGTTTTTATTTTTTATAGCTATGACTCAAACCATTCGAAAAGTTGCCATACAAGGCGTTGCTGGTGCTAATCATGAATTGGCTGCTCGCGATTATTTCAGTCCCGAGGCAATAGAAATTGTTCCTTGCCATACGTTTCCGCAACTGTTTCAAGTGGTGAAAGAGCGCCCCGAGGTGTATGGCATTGTCGCCATCGAAAACACGTTGGTTGGTAGTTTATTACCCAACTACACGTTGTTGAAAGATTCGGGGTTGGCCATTATTGGGGAGTATAAATTAAGGGTTAAGCATCAGTTAATGGCAATGCCGGGGCAGAAAATAACCGATATACGCGAGGTGCGCTCGCATCCCATGGCTTTGGCTCAGTGCGAGGAGTTTTTTAAGCCTTATCCCAAAATAAAAATCATCGAGTCGGAAGATACCGCTTTAAGTGCGTTAGAGATTTATGAGAATAAAGAGATGGGTGCCGCAGCTATTGCCAGTGAGCTGGCCGCCAAGTTATATCACTTGGATGTTTTGGCGCATAACATCGAAACGAATAAACGAAACTTTACCCGCTTTTTAATTTTGAGCGATCGCGCAAATCCTGAGATTGATGAGTTAATTGAGAAAGGATGGATTAACAAAGCTTCGTTGGTGTTTTCGTTTCAAATTGATGAAGAGGGAAGTCTTTCGAAGATACTCACCATTTTGGCATTTTATAACATCAATCTATCAAAAATTCAATCGCTTCCTGTAATAGGGCAAGAGTGGGAGTATCTGTTTTATATCGATATTAATTTCAAGAGTTATCAGCGGTATTTACAGGCTTTAGATGCTATTCGTCCCTTAATCTATAAATTAAAAATATTGGGTGAATATGAAAGTGGTAAGCAATCCTTTTCAATAAATGGAACTGCTGAAAAATCACCATCCCTTTAATTGTGTTGTATTAAAAAAAAGTTATTCAGATTTTAGCATTCATAACATGAGCATTTTACCAGCAAATAGAATAAATCAGGTTGAGGAATACTACTTCTCAATAAAATTGAAAGAGATTGACCAGATGCGACGCAATGGTCATCATGTGCTTAACTTGGGAATTGGAAATCCCGATATGCCACCAGCGCCAACGGTTTTAGATGCATTGCATCAGGCTGCGCTTCAAGATAACAACCATGGTTATCAAAGTTATGTGGGCATTCCCGAGTTGCGTGAGGCTTTTTCGAGTTGGTACAAAACCTATTTTGAGGTTGATTTGAATCCTGCCAACGAAATATTGCCTCTCATGGGCTCGAAAGAGGGTGTGATGCATATATCCATGGCGTTTTTAAACCCGGGCGATGAAGTTTTGTTACCCGATCCGGGTTATCCTACCTATTTGTCGGTTTGCAATTTGGTGGGTGCCAAGCCTCGTACTTTTGCGCTTGAGCCTGACAATAATTGGATGCCCGATTTAGAAGGGTTAGAGAAAGAAGACCTTTCGAAAGTGAAAATGATGTGGGTTAATTATCCTAATATGCCTACCGGAGCTAAAGCCAGTTTGGATTTATTTAAGCGTTTGGTGGATTTTGGTAAGCGTCATCAAATTATTATTTGCAACGATAATCCCTACAGCTTTATCCTAAATAACGAGTATTTAAGTATTCTTCAAGTCGAAGGCGCCAAAGATATTTGCATTGAGTTAAACTCATTGAGTAAGTCACACAACATGGCCGGATGGCGAGTGGGCATGGTGGCATCAAACCCCGAGTTTATTCAATACATCCTTAGAGTGAAGAGTAACATGGATTCGGGAATGTTCCGACCCTTGCAAATGGCTGCTGTAGAGGCATTAAAATTACCAGCTAGTTGGTACGATGAGGTAAATACCGAATACACCAAACGACGGGTTATTGTATTCGAAATAATGGATTTGCTGGGATGCGTTTATGATAAAAATCAAGTAGGCATGTTTGTTTGGGCTAAAATTCCTGCAACATTTGAAAGTGCTAGGTTGTTATCCGATAAAATATTGCACGAAGCCAATGTGTTTTTAACTCCAGGCTATATTTTTGGTGAGCGATGGGATAATCACATGCGCATTTCGTTATGCACCAATTTGGACGATTTGCAAGAGGCCAAAAGCAGAATTGAAAAAGTAATAAAAAAATAATTAGCTATGATAAATTTAGAATTAGAACCATTTGGATTTCCAGGAATGGAGACCAAGCGACCAATGGTTATTGCAGGACCTTGCAGCGCAGAAACTGAAGATCAGGTGCTTGAAACAGCTCGTCAATTATCGGCTAACGGAGTAAAAATGTTTCGTGCTGGTATTTGGAAACCCCGTACACGGCCTGGCGCTTTCGAAGGTGTTGGAACGCTTGGTTTGCCTTGGTTGAAGCGAGTAAAAGAGGAGACAGGCATGTATGTTGGTACGGAAGTGGCTACTGGTCATCATGTTTATGAATGCTTAAAACATGGTATCGATATTTTGTGGATTGGGGCTCGTACGTCTGCTAATCCGTTTGCTGTTCAGGAAGTTGCCGATGCGCTTAGAGGTGTTAACATTCCTGTGTTGGTGAAAAACCCAGTAAATCCCGATTTAGAGTTATGGATTGGAGCGTTGGAGCGCATTAATCAGGCTGGTGTTAAAAAATTAGCTGCCATACATCGTGGATTTTCAACTTTCGATAAATCGGAGTATCGCAATCATCCACAATGGCAAATTCCTATTGAGTTGCGTCGTAGAATTCCTGAGTTGCCAATTTTCACCGACCCTAGTCACATTGGCGGTAAGCGCGAGTTGCTGATGGATATTTCGCAAGAGGCAATGGACTTAAATTTCGATGGCTTAATCATCGAGTCGCATATCTGTCCTGAAAAAGCGTGGAGTGATGCAGCACAGCAATTAACGCCTGCAGCCTTAAAAGAATTATTAGCCAATTTGATATTACGTAACGCTGCCATTGGCGATACTCCTCGTATAACGCTTGATGAGCTTCGTAAACAAATCGATAAGCTCGATAATAAAGTATTAGAGGTGCTTAAAGATCGTATGGCTGTATCGGAAGCGATTGGAAAGTACAAATTCGAAAATAACATTACCATTCTTCAAACCCGCCGTTACGACGAGATTATGAACGATCGTCGATTAAGGGCGGAGAAATTCAAATTAGGTGAGGAGTTTGTTATTAAAATATTTGAAACCATTCACGAGGAATCTATTCATCGCCAGAGTATTGTGATGAATAAGGAACTATCGAAAAAAGGATAATTTTATATCTAAACGCAGATCTTATCAACTTGATAATTTATGCGTTTTTTACAATCATATCAAACAATAGAAAAATGAAAATATGTATTTTGGGTGCCGGCAAAATGGGTACATGGTTGACTGATGCACTTTGTTTGCAACACGAAGTTGCCATATACGATCCGGATATTCAAAAGCTCAAATATGTATTTAATACTCAGCGCTTAATGTCGTTGGAGCAGGTTCGTGAGTTCGAGCCTGAACTACTTATTAATGCTGTGGTGTTGAAATTTACCATTCCAGCTTTTCGCGAGGTGTTACCCTATTTGTCGAAAACATGTATTTTATCTGATATTTCGTCGGTAAAAACTGGGTTGGAAGAATTTTATCACCAATCGGGAATGCGATTCGTCTCTACACATCCTATGTTTGGTCCTACCTTTGCCAATTTAAAAGATTTAGGGGAGCATCATGCCATAATTATTTCCGAATCGGATGACGCTGGAAAAACCTTTTTCAAAGAGTTTTATCTCTCGCTAGGGTTGAATATCCATGATTACACGTTTGAAGGGCACGATCAAACGATTGCCTATTCTTTGTCTATCCCATTCTCGTCGACCTTGGTTTTCGCAGCTTGTATGCAAAAGCAAAAGGCTCCAGGAACCACGTTTAAAAAGCATTTCGATATTGCCAAAGGTCTCTTGTCGGAGGACGATTATTTGTTAACTGAGATTCTTTTTAATCCGTTTACTTACCAACAGGTTGAGAATATTCGAAGTGAGCTGAAAACCTTGTTGCATTTAATAAAAGCCAAAGATTCCGAAGGAATGAAGACCTTTTTAGCAGGTGTTCGAAAAAATATTAACGACTAAGGTCTCAGACCTATTTATTGTTTTTTGTATATGCTCTTTATGAGTCTATTAGCTGAATAAAATACGACATTATTTCCAACGAAGTACTTAGTATTATCTTGCTTCTTATAACTCTTATCTTGATTCCCTTGTCTTGATTTTTGTTACTTGTGTCTTACGTCTTTATTCTCCACTCTTGATACTTGATACTACGATAGAAAAACCAAAAATTCTGCTCGCCATGAGTGGTGGCACCGACAGTTCAATGGCTGCCATCTATCTTCAGGAGCAAGGCTTTGATGTGCATGGGATTACTTTTTTGATGTTTCTAGATGAAATTGGGGAACAGCCAGCTTTTATTAGCGAAGCCAAATCATTAGCCGTAAAGCTTGGAATCCACCATTATATTTGCGATGTACGAGATGCTTTTCATCAAACAGTTATTGCTCATTTTGTTGATGAATATAAAAACGGTCGGACTCCCAACCCTTGTATTTATTGTAACGAGAATTTTAAATGGAAATTATTAGCCGAAAAGGCCGATGAATTGGGGATTGTTAAAATTGCTACAGGACATTACGCTCAGATTGTGAATTATAACGGACAAAAATGCATTGCAAAAGGCGAGGATGTGGCCAAAGATCAGTCCTATTTTTTGTATCGGCTACCTCAGCAAATTCTCGAAAGAGCTGTTTTCCCTCTTGGGAAACTTACCAAAAAGGCCATTAAAGATGATGCTGAACAACGAGGATTATTGAAATTAGCTTCGAAAAAAGAGAGTATGGGTATTTGCTTTTTGAAAAACCAAGGGATTGCCTCTCTTCTATCAAAATACATTCCTACCCCAGAATTGGGAGATGTTGTTGATGTGCATGGCACTGTTTTGGGCAGTCATTCGGGATACTATAAGTTTACTGTCGGACAAAAAAAAGGGTTGGAAGGCATTATTCCGCTTGATTGTTGCGTTACAGCTATTAATTCGGAGTCGAACAAATTAATTGTAGGGGCTACAGAAAAGTTAATGGTCTCAACGGTATTATTAACCGACTGTATCATTCACGATCAACACGGGTTGGGCAAAAACATATTGAATATCAGGGTTCGGGGTATCGATTCAGTTCCTTTTCATTTAGGTTCAGTAACAATTCGAGATAATAATTCACTGCTGATAAAGTTTGAACAACCAGTTTGGAATATTACTCCCGGCCAGTCGGTTGTTATTTACGATGATAACAGGATACTTGCAGGTGGAATTGCTTAGTTGGCAACTAAAAGTTCAATTTCCAATACCTCTTTAGTTAAATCGGTAATTTTAAACCGGTCGTCAATTCTATGGCCAACAATCCATATAATTTCTTCGCCATTGCATAGCAAGTAAGTGTTTTCTTTATCTATCAAACTAAATTTTTTATCAATAAAAAAGTCGCTTACTTTTTTAAACCCGCTCATCCCAAGTGGTTTAAAATGATCTCCTTCGCACCATTTTCTTAAAAGAAGCGGAAAATTTATTTTGCTCGAATCTAAATGAACGACCAGGGGATTTGTTGAGAACAAAAAATTACTAGGTGTTTTATATTCGTTTAGTTTTAAATGGATTGGGTATTTTATCTCTGATTGATCAGCATCGATATAAAAGTAATCGGCTTCGTTTGGTAAGATGGGTAGGACGATTAGGTTATATCGATCGATAATTAGTCGGTGCGATTGAGTGAAAAACTGCTTCCCAGGTGTTCCGTTTAATGCTTCCGTAATATTTGAGATGGAATCACTGTTAAACCCTTTGTCCTTAAGCAGTTCGAATAGTATAGTTTGTTTAATTTGGTGATTTTCAAGAAGCTTTTTAGGAATTAAGATATGATCGTTTTCGTTTGTAATAATCTGACTTTGAGCTTTATCTATCTCGGAGTTTAGTAAGTTTTCCAATTCCGACAAACGATTCATACTCTCAAGAATGGTATGTTTAAACGATGGATTAAGTTTTTCAAATTCTGGAATGATAATGTTGCGTAAGTGGTTGCGCTTGTGGTGATTATTGAAGTTGGATTGATCAATTCTATATTCTAAATGATGAGATTGGCAATAAGATAAGATGTCTTGGCGACTGTAGGCAAGCATAGGACGTAGGAGTTGATCTGACTTTAATTTCATCCCAGTAAGGCCTTTTAATCCTGTTCCGCGAGTTAGATTTAGAAAAAATGTCTCAACCTGATCGTCCTGATGATGTGCCGTAATTAAATAGTCAGCCGTTTCTGTTTTTAACAATTCATTAAACCATTCATACCGTAAATCGCGAGCTGCCATTTCAATTGATATTCCGTTTTCGTTAGCGAACTCCTCCGTTTTAAATGATTTGATTAAAAATGGAATGTTATTTAATTGGCAAACCGATTGGACTAGCTGTTGATCTAAATCCGATTCTTCGCCTCGCAAATTAAAGTTACAATGAGCGACAATAAAGCTAGATTCCATTGTTATAAAAAGATGCAATAAAGCCATTGAATCGGCTCCACCACTCACTGCTAAAATAAATTTAGTTTCGTCAACCTCAATGTCGTTGGCTCGCAATTGCCGTTTAATATTATAATGAGTTAACATGGTTCAGAATTATTTTGGGTGAGAATGGTTCGTATGGCAGCTGCTTTCAATAGGCATTCATCGTATTCCATTTCAGGATCCGATAATGCAGTAATTGCACTTCCAGCCATAAATGAAAGATAGTTCGATCGAGAATCATAAACAATACTGCGGATAACCACATTGAAATCGAAGTTGCCTTCAGGATCAATGTATCCAACAGCTCCAGAATATAAGCCTCTTTGTTGAGTTTCATACTCATCAATTATCTCCATGGCTTTTATTTTAGGAGCGCCAGTCATCGATCCCATCGGAAACGTGTTTTTAATAATATCTTTTATCTCAAACTGAGGGTCGCTTATGGCCGAAATTGTTGAAATCATTTGATGCACCTGCTTAAATGAATAAACTTCGCAAAGCTCATCAACGTTAACCGATCCTTTAACTGCGATGCGCGATAGATCGTTTCGCACCATGTCGGCTATCATGATATTCTCAGATCGTTCCTTGGGGTTGTTTTGCAAATTGTGCTTGGCAATTAAATCGTTTTTTTTACTTGAACTTCGAGCACATGTGCCTTTTATGGGTTGACTAATAAGTTTACTGTCCTTTTTCAAAAGAAATCGTTCGGGAGAAGCCGACATTAAATAGATATCATTGAATTTTAAAAATGCAGCAAAAGGGACCGGCGAGGTGGCTGAAAGCTGTAAGTAAGTATCAATGGGATTGATTATTGCTTCTTTCGCATAAAACTCCATGCAATAATTCATTTCGTATATGTCGCCTCGATGAATATGCTCTTTTATCTTACTTATTGCATTAAGATATTCATCTTTCGATTGTCGGTTTTTTATGTCAATTGTGGATTTTTTTTCTTGAGTCTTAATTTCAATAGCCTCAATTTCTTTTATTTTTTCTGATGCTTCTTGTTGACTATTATTTTTTGAATTATAAGTTAAATGCCATTTATTGTTTTTTTTGATGATGATAAATGATGGAGAAAAAAAATGTAATTCAGGAAGATGGATTGCCAATGGATTTTTAGAGTAAAGATTTTCCAGTTGATTTTTTAATTCATAG
>JBBQUP010000117.1:0-9305 GCA_038212305.1 Bacteroidales bacterium | reverse complement strand
AAAAAATTATCGGAGAAGATTATTGAGGGGGGATTAAAAGCAAGCGCTTTACTTACCGTTTTAACTACCATTGGTATCTTATGGGTTCTGACTTCAGAATCCATTGGCTTTTTCAGGCATGTTTCGATTTGGGAATTTATTTCAGGAACCAAATGGACACCTCTTTTCGAAAGTAAACATTTTGGCATTTTACCTCTTTTATCAGGTACATTTTTAACCACCTTTATTGCCATTATTTTTGCACTTCCATTTGGCATCGCCATTTCGGTTTATCTATCGGAATATGCCCAACCTTCATTCAGACGTACAATAAAACCTCTTTTGGAATTGCTAGCAGCCGTGCCCACCGTGGTATACGGTTATTTTGCATTAATGACAGTAACTCCGGCTCTTAAAACCATAATACCTTCGTTACAAGGCTTTAACTCATTATCAGCTGGAATCGTGATGGGGATTATGATTATACCTCTCATCTCATCCTTGAGTGAAGATGCCATGCAAGCTGTGCCAAAAGCCCTGCGCGAAGCATCATTTGGAATGGGTGCAACGCGGTTTCAAACAGCATTTAAAGTGGTTGTGCCAGCAGCATTTTCAGGTATAGTCGTATCGGTAATTTTGGCTATTTCACGAGCAATTGGTGAAACCATGATTGTAGCCATTGCCGCCGGTCAACAACCTAATCTCACTTTCGATCCAACTGTGGCAATAGAAACTATTACAACCTACATTGTTCAGGTAAGCTTAGGCGATGTGCCTCATGGTTCTATCGAGTATCAAACCATTTTTGCTGCCGGAATTACTCTATTCATATTTACATTTATTTTAAATACTGTGAGTTACTGGCTAAAAAAACGATTCCGTGAAGCATATGAATAACACACATATAAATCCAACTATCAATGACTCTTTTTTAAAGAGAAATCGAATTGGTAAAATTAATAGGGTTAAGGATAAGCTATTTCAAGCAGTTGGAATAATAGCAACTTTTTTTGGGTTAGTGATTCTTGCCTATTTTGTCATTGACATATTTATTGATGGCATAGCACGTATTAATTGGTCGTTTTTAACAAGTCTTCCTTCTCGATTTGCCGATAAGGCAGGAATTTTACCTGCTTGGACCGGAACCGTTTGGATACTAGGAATGACTGCAATTATATCAATTCCTTTGGGTGTTTCGGCAGGAATTTATTTCGAAGAATATGCCGATCGCAATCGACTGAATAACCTTTTAGAAGTTAACATTGCCAACTTAGCTGGCGTTCCTTCCATAATTTATGGATTGTTGGGACTTGAAGTATTTGGGCGACTATTTAATCTTGGAGGAAGTTTAATGGCTGGTGCATTTACGCTAGCCTTACTAATATTACCCATTATAATTGTTGCTACACGCGAAGCTGTAAAAGCAGTACCCAACACACTTCGTGAAGCATCCTATGGATTAGGAGCCACAAAATGGCAAACCATAAGCAGACAAGTATTACCTGCCTCATCGGGTGGTATTTTAACTGGTACAATTTTAGCGCTTTCACGCGCTGTTGGCGAAACAGCTCCATTAATTGTTATTGGTGCATTGGCTTATGTGCCATTTGTGCCACAATCGCCTATGGATGAGTTTACTGTTCTTCCAATGCAAATATTTAACTGGACATCACGCCCACAAGCTGATTTCTTAGTTAATGCAGCGGCTGCTATAATTATACTATTAATTATTACATTTTTAATGAATGGTATTGCGATATATTTTAGAAACAAATGGCAAAAGAAACTGATATGATGACGAACGAATTTGTGCTAAATCCGCCAATGGTTAATTTATTCAACAAACAGGTTATGAATAATATAAATATAATTGAAAAACAAAACCCTATTATTATTCCTATGCACGAAAACTCGCCAATTAAGCTGATAAGTAAGGACTTAAATGTATTTTATGGCGATAACCATGTGTTGAAAAACGTAAACCTCTCCATAAAAAGTAATACCATCACTGCATTTATCGGTCCTTCGGGATGTGGTAAATCAACTTTCCTTCGCATGTTTAACCGCATGAACGATTTTATCGATATTTTCAGAAAAGAAGGTCAAATTACCATAGATGGGATTGATATTTACGATAAAAACATTGGTACCGAAGAGTTGCGCAAGCATGTTGGGATGGTATTTCAAAAACCCAATCCGTTTCCAAAAACCATTTACGAGAATGTTGTTTATGGATTGAGAATTCAAGGCATCAAGAAAAAATCAATTTTAGATGATGCCGTTGAACGCTCACTTAAGCAATCGGCTTTATGGGATGAGGTAAAAAATGACTTGAAAAAAAGTGCTCTAGCTCTTTCAGGTGGCCAACAGCAACGCTTGTGTATTGCTCGCACTTTGGCCGTTGAACCTACTGTTTTACTAATGGACGAGCCAACATCAGCATTAGATCCCATTGCATCGGCAAAAATCGAAGATCTTATGGCCGAACTTAAAAAACAATATACTATTATAGTTGTCACTCATAACATGCAGCAAGCAAGTCGAGTGAGTGATTATACCGCATTCTTTTACATGGGCGATTTAGTTGAATATTCTGATACTAAAACTATGTTTACAAATCCAGCTAATGTTCGAACTCAAAATTATATCACGGGGCGTTTTGGTTGATATCATTAAATTTGCTAACTTAAATTTCATTTTTTTATCATTACATCCCATTAGATATGCAAATTGAGAAAGAACTCAAATTATTACGAATGTCATTGCTCGAAATGACAATGCTTGTCTCTAACCAATTCGAAAAAGCGTGTTTGGCTTTTGATACTGGGAACAGAGATTTAGCTATGGAAGTTATTACCAATGAAAGGAGAATTAATGCCTGCGAACTTAAAATTGATTCAGACTGTGAAAATATTTTAGCCCTTCATCATCCGGTAGCAGTTGATTTACGTTTTGTTATGGCTGCATATAATATCTGTTCAACACTTGAACGAATTGCAGACAATGCCGATGGTATAGCCAAATACGTTTTGGAAATGACTGGCCCTTTATCAGCTGATGTAATTAATCAATTGCGTTTTAAAGAGATGACCGAAACGGCTATTGGAATGCTAAATGATGCATTAGACGCTTACGAAGAGGAGCTACCAGGAAAAGCCTACGGAATTCATAACCGTGATCTTATTTTAAACGAAATAAATATTGCCTCTTCAACTCAAATGGTTGAACTGATAAAAAAATATCCCAATGATGTTAAACAACTTCTGTTCATGTTTTCCACTATCAAAAAAATTGAACGTGTTGGCGATTTAATAAAAAACATTGCTGAAGAGCTTATTTTTTACATCGAAGCTAAAGTTATTAAGCACATGTATACTAAAACCTTACCTGAACAAAAAAACTAAAATCTATAACCAAAATATTCCTATTTGGAATCTATAAATACGGGATAAAAAAAGAACGACTACCATGTCGTTCTTTTTTTATCCCGTATTTTGCATTTATAATAACGATGAAAGAATTTTATCATCATCCCCCAACTCTTCTCCACCCAAAGTTAGTGCAGTTTCAATTAAAGCTAAATGCGAATAGGCTTGTGGAAAATTACCTAACAATCGTTTGGTTTTAAAATCTAAATCCTCGCTATATAAACCTAGATGATTGGAGTAAGATAAGAGTAACTCAAACTTCTCGATAGCTTCTTTTTTATTTCCAATTTTATACAACGCATTAATTAACCAAAACGAGCAAATGGTGAACGCAGAACTTGGTTCCCCAAAATCATCCTTATTTCGGTATCTGTAAACCAAACCATTAACTTCTAAGTCGGATTGAATTCCTAAAACCGTTTTTTTAAACCTAATGTCGCTTGCTGGTAAAAACCCATAGGTTTCCATCAATAGCACCGAAGCATCCATATCATCTGATCCATAACTTTGTGCAAAAGCTTGCTTATTTACGCTCCAGGCATTAACTAAAATATCTTCTTTAATGGCATCGCGAATGGTTTTCCATCGCTCAATATAAACGGGCTGTTTTAAAATAGCAGCTATCTTAACAGCTCTATCAATGGCTACCCAACACAATACTTTGCTAAAGGTAAAATGACGACTTTCGGATCTGATTTCCCAAATACCTTTATCGGGCAGTTGCCAGTTTTCATCAACCACACGCACAATTCCACGCACAATAGTCCATAAATCCTCACTCAAATCAAGCGAAGTCGAATAAAGTTCAAAATGCTGATAAACCACATCCATAAAAATGCCGAAAACATCGTTTTGCTTTTGCTCATATGCGGCGTTGCCTATGCGCACAGGAGACGAATTTTCATAACCCGATAAATGACTTAACTCGCTTTCGGTCAGCTTTTTTTCACCATTAATTCCATACATTATTTGCATTTTCTCACCTTTATCAGGCAGTAAATCTATAACATACTGCAAATAAGTTTGGGCAATGCGTCGATGCCCTAACTGAGCCATAATTTTAATAACCATGCTGGCATCGCGTATCCAGCAAAATCGATAATCCCAATTGCGCACTTCGCCAATTGTTTCGGGCAACGAAGTAGTAATTGCTGCTAATACTGCTCCCGACTTATGATAACTCAAGAGCTTTAAAGTTAAAGCACTTCGTACAATATTATCGGTATATTTTTTATAATAAGTAGTTCTCTCAGCCCAATTTAACCAATAAACCCGAGTGCGCTGAAGTTTCAAATAGGTACGTTGTAAATCCTGATGAAGTAATTTTTGATTATAACTTAAAAGCATAAACTGATCACGCTCTAAACGCTGAGTCTCGGCTATTGTTATGCTACGAAGCGGCATGTCAGAATATACATAAACAGATTCGTAATCGCCATTGGCAGTATAAACCTTAATAAATTTTTCGCGGATATCAATCTGAGTCTCTGGTAAGGCATACTCAAGTTCGGGTTGAAAAATAATTCGAAAATCAACAAACCCCGAAATATGCTTAAAATAACGAATCAAATCTGGAGGTAAATAGTAACTTCCGTCCTCCATTTTATATCGTGGCATAAAATCATGCAGTTCAAACTGACCATTCGAAGATATAAAACCAGTAATAAGTATATTCGTTCGATAATCGTAATGTTGATAGGTTGAGAGTAAATCATCAACCTCTACAGCCCACTTCCCTCCTTTTTTAGAATCCAGCAAAGCTGCAAATACCGATGGGGAATCAAATTGAGGCAGACAAAACCAGTCAATTGATCCACTTTTTGATACCAATGCGGCACTTCTGCAATTTCCAATAATTCCGTAATCTAAATTCTCCATATTATATACAATAGTTTATCAAAGGCTTGTAAAATAAATAAAAATTCCTTATACTGAAAAAAAACAATCACTTATGTCAAAATTACATATCTTATCAAATCGTCTTCCCTTTAGTGTTGATGTAAATGATGATAAAATTAAACTCAAAGCCAGTGTTGGGGGGTTAGCTACAGGCTTAAAATCGGTTTACAAACAATTTAAAGGTCAATGGATTGGATGGTCGGGTGTGGCATCCGATACTATATCGGAAGAACAGCGCGTTAAAATAAACCAATCATTAAAAATCGAAGATTGTGTTCCTGTTGACTTAACAACCGTTGACATTAACCTGTTCTACGAAGGATTTAGCAATAATACTATTTGGCCACTGTTTCATTATTTTGCTCAATATGCCGAGTTTAATTCATCCACTTGGGAAGCATATAAAGAGGTAAATCAAAAATTTGCCAATGCTGCCATGGAGAATCTTTCGGACGGTGATACCATTTGGATTCACGATTATCAACTATTGTTGGTTCCTGAAATGATTAAATCAAAAATGCCTAATGTAACTATTGGATTCTTTTTGCATATCCCATTTCCATCGTATGAAATATTTCGCCTACTACCTTGGCGAACCGAGATAATTAAAGGCATTTTAGGAGCCGACTTAATTGGGTTTCACACCTACGATTACGAACGTCACTTCTTTAGCTGTGTGCGTCGCTTATTGGGGCATGAAATTAATCTCAATCAAATACATACCGAAGATCGAATTATTTTGGTTGATGCTTTTCCAATGGGTATTGACTACCAAAAATTTATGGATACTGCGATTCATCACGATTCGCTTCCTGAGGACAAAAAAACCGATTTTCGTATCGAATTGGATAAATTTGCATCATTCGAACCCGATCGAAAACTAATCTTATCCATCGATCGCCTCGACTATTCAAAAGGAATACCTCATCGACTGAGAGCATTTGCTCGTTTTATGGAAATATATCCCGAACTACATGGCAAAGTTACTTTAGTTATGCTGGCAGTACCAAGTCGAGATAATGTTGAACAATATCAACTATTAAAAAGGGAGGTAGATGAGCTAGTAGGCAGTATTAATGGTCAATATGGAACCATTAACTACACGCCAATATGGTACTTTTATCGGTCGATGCCATTCACTAACTTGGTTGAATTGTATTTAAAGTGCGACATCGCATTAATAACGCCTGTTCGTGATGGAATGAATTTAGTAGCCAAAGAATACGTAGCATCGCGAATAAACCAAACCGGAGTAATAATATTAAGTGAGATGGCCGGAGTTGCAAAAGAAATGGGCGAAGCAATAATTATCAATCCAAATAACGAAAACGAAATTGCCGATGCCCTTTATCAAGCTATAAAAATGCCTGAGCAAGAACAAAAAGATAGAATGATTCATCTGCAAAAACGAGTTAAAAGATATGATGTATTTAAATGGGCATCGGAATTTGTAAAAAGCTTCGAAAAAGTAAAGAGCATGCAGCGCGACTTTAATGCCAAGAAAATTACTTTAGAAGTCACGAGCGATATTCATATTAAATACAATAAAGCAACCAAACGAGCTATTTTTCTGGATTACGATGGTACTCTTTCGCCATTCAAAAAAAATCCGGCTGATGCTTATCCCGACGAAGAGCTTAAAGCCATTATTCACCAACTTTCGGATATTAAAGCCAATTGTGTTACCATAATTAGTGGCCGCGATAAAGAAACACTCGAAAAATGGTTTGAGGGATTTAATGTTAATTTAATTGCCGAGCATGGCGTTTGGATTCGAAAAATTGGAGGCGATTGGAACATGCCTGTTATTGCAAGTAATAAATGGATGGCTACTGTTCGTCCACTCCTTGAAAATTTTGTTGACAACACGCCAGGTACATTTATCGAGGAAAAAAACTTTTCGTTAGTTTGGCACTATCGCAAGGCCGAACCAGAACATGGCGACCGCAGAGCACTTGAACTAAGAGATGAACTTTCGAATTTGGTAGGAAACCAAAACATCGAAATCATGGAAGGAAATAAAGTAATTGAAGTTAAAAATGGAGGAATTAATAAAGGTTATGCAGCCAATCAGTTTTTACTCTCTTGCCCAAATGATTATATAATGGCCATAGGCGATGATTGGACTGATGAGTTTATGTTTCGAGAACTTCCACCGGAAGCAATTACCATAAAAGTAGGTATAAAACGAACCAGTGCTCGTTACAAAGTTGAATCGGTTGATAGTGTTCGATCACTTTTAAAAATTTTAGCGTCTAGTTAAATTGTCATATCGTTTAATAAAAATTAATGAAACCCTCATCGTTTGTATAACCTTGAGGGTTATGTTGTTTTTATCGCCCATAAATTTAACGCCAAATGTTTAGCTTGAATTGTGAAACAATAAAAAAATGTATTTTTAGTTTTTATTAAACCAACTACATTTTAACCATATGACACTATCATGATTAAGTTTTAAACTCGCAGAATTATGATTAAAGACATCATACATCTTAGAAAAGTCCTGTAAATCAATCTTGTGTCTTGTATCTTGTGTATTGATACTTAATAATTAAATCTCGATACTAATTATTAAAATATGAAAAAGCTAGCCATCTATATTCTCTTAATTGTGTTTGCATTTCATGCTTCAACTTCATTGGCTCAATCCAATAGATCAAAAAAATTGAATAAGGGAAGCTCAAAAACCGAAATAAAAAAACGTCAAAAAGAGGCATCAACAAAACAACAAAAAGAAACACCTTTTGCGCCACCAACAGGAACAGGATCTGATTCGCAATTACGCGATGATTTAATATGGAAACCTCAAACAGCCAATACGTCAAACAGTCGTTCAGGAAATATTAGTCTATCAGATGTTTCTAGGTATAGTTATAAA
This sequence comes from Bacteroidales bacterium, assembly GCA_038212305.1. Classification (GTDB taxonomy): domain Bacteria; phylum Bacteroidota; class Bacteroidia; order Bacteroidales; family Marinilabiliaceae; genus JBBQUP01. The sequence continues at coordinate 1,121 of JBBQUP010000117.1, read as the reverse complement.
TCAGGTATCGAATTCCAATCAATTTTACCTCTTTTCCCATTAGCACCTAATTTTTTTATTAAAAAACGATGGTACAGTTCAACATGGAAAATTGCCAGTCGCCATGGTTTATATACGGCATCGCCAGGCTATTTATGGGCAAAAAATCAAAACTACTCACATTTTGCCGACAGCTCAAGTTCTGTTCCTGTGTTAATTGGTTTTAAAAACGAACTCTTAGTAAGTCGACTTTTTGCCGATAAATACAGTTGCTCCAGTCGGCAACCTTACTTAATTTTATCATCAGGACTTGGGGTTGATGTGGGAACACATTTAGGATCTAACTCTTTGACAGAAACTCAGCATCATTTTTTAACCAATCGAACTACCGTCTTAATTGGAAAAGGCTACTATTTATACATTTTTGTGAGAGCTGATTATCAATACAATTCAACCATTATGCTAAGTGCAAACCTAACCTATTTTAACGGTTCATTTCAAGGAAATTACGCTTGGGAACAGAAATCCAACGTTGAGTTATTTTTAAACAGCAAACTATCAGCATCAGTAGGATATAAACTTTCGTTAGCCAATTATAATACCTCTAACTCCATAGGCATTATTCCTTGGTTAGATATCTGCTGGTACTTTGGTGAAAAACAAGGACATCAAAAAGGGTTATTCGATAAACGAAAACTATACTAAAGAATAAATCCAATAACAGCTAAGAGAATAATTAAAGCTTGAATTAACAAAAATCTATTAGGAATCATCATCTTAGGCTCTAAACTAATATTCATTTCATCATCTCTACTCATAATCATTATATTTAAGTATTCTTATGGTTTGACGAATTAAATTGAATATGGTTGCATTAGACATGAAATTATTTTTACATATTCAATTTAGTTTATAACGTATATGTTACAATTTTAGTATGTTAGATACAAAATAAAAAAGTTTAATTTTTGAACTTTTTTCAGCCAAATAATTAAAATCATCAATAAATTAGGTTGATATCCTATTAATTTGCAGGGAATATACCTTATGCAAAAAGAGATTAGCGTTTTGAAATGAAAAAATTATTCTCGTAATTTGTTTATCTATCATACAAAAATGAAACAATACAAACAGAACTGTAA
>JBBQUP010000116.1:0-9413 GCA_038212305.1 Bacteroidales bacterium | reverse complement strand
CCACACTGTTTACAATCATTTTATTAATTACTCGATGATTAGATGCTTCCATGCTTCCCATCACAACAATTTCAGCTTCGTTTTTGCTCACTTTTTTGTTTGGAAATTTAGCATGTGCAGGCGCTGAATTAAAATATATTTTAGCTGGAGATTGACGATTGGCTGATTTAAATTCAACTGATTTATTTCCTCGTCCTAAATAAAGTGCCTCTTTATATGCTAATAAATACTCTACACCATCTGCAATAACAATCGCATCACCGCCAACATTGATAAGCCCTAATTCGCGGCGATCTAAAAAATTATCAGACTTTAAATCATCAATCGATTCAAGTTTTAAAACTTTGTTGACTGGCATTATTCCTCCCACAATGTAACGATCGTACATGGAGTAGACCAAATTAATTTGTTCGCTTTCAAAAATTTTCTCAACTAAAAACTCTTTTCTAAGTCGTTCTGTATCGTATGATTTAGCATCAGCTGGATGCGAAGCATACCTCAATTCGTAATTCATAATAAAATAGTTTTATATAAATATTTGGTTTTAATTCTTCAACTAAAGCTTAGCACATTATTCATTAGTCTATTTGATGACTCTCGTATAATCAACCTCACTGGTACTACTTCTTTACCAAAATAACAATTACCTTCGTTCTCAATCATCGATATAATTCCGTGAGCTGCTTTATTTCCAATTTCGAATGCATTTAATTCAAGTGTAGAAACCGATGGAGTAATGATCTCCGAGAATGGTTCATTTGCACATCCTATAACTCCAATATCTGATGGAATTGAAATCCCTTTGCTCTTTAATTCTAATAAAACGCCTAAAGCAGCATAATCACCAGCACAATGAACTGCATCAACCTTTAAATCAATTAACTGACTAACAATATTAATACCTGCTTCACGTGTAATGCAATTTTCAAAAATCAAGTTTTTATCAATGGGCATATCAGACTCTTGCAGCGCTCCAAGATATCCTTTCATACGCTCATTGTATTGACTTAAAGTAAAAGCTCCACCCAAATGAGCAATTCGTTTATAACCTTGCTTTATTAAATGTTTCGTTCCTAAATAGGATCCATTAAAATTATCATTAACAATTATGTGCGATTTAATCTGTTCATTTACTCTATCAAATTGAACTAAAGGCACATTTCGCTTTACAATCTCTTCTATGTGACTGTATTTTTTAGTGCCTGCTGATAATGAAATAATAATGCCTGCAACTCTATTCTTCAGCATATTCTCTATTGCAGAGACTTCCTTTTGGTAAATTTCTTCGGTTTGAGAGATTAAAAGATTATAACCGGCTGGATTAACATATCTTTCAACACCACTGATTGCATTACTGAAAAAATGTCGATTAATTCGTGGAACAATCATTCCAATAGATCCAGATGTACCTTTTCGTAATGACGAAGCCATAACATTCGGCTGATATCCCAATCTGTTTGCAACAGCTAATACAGCATGCTTGGTCTTTTCTTTAACCCTGGGGCTATTCGTTAATGCCCTAGAAACAGTCGATGGTGTTAAGCCCAGCTCTTTAGCAATATCATTTATAGTTATATTCGATTTGATTGGCATGCATTTCCTATTGTAATTAACACTTAAATCGAGTATTAAAAATACAAAAATACAAACGTTTGTATTTTAAAAAAAATAAAATGGTGCTTTTTTAAATAATTTTCGAAAACATCATAATCTAAAATTAAATTTACAACTCCCATCTTACTAATTTTTAACTATTTATAAAAGAAATGGATAAAACTCAGCCATTGAACTAATGATCCCTAATTCAACGTTATATTAAGGATAAAAAGTTAAGAGCTCAAAAAATAGTTACTTATTTAAATGACTAAATATATGATATTTATATATGAATTACGAAATAAGTATTGCACAATAAAAAAAGTTGTTTTATTTTCGTGTTCGTTAACGAGACTGAGAAGCCCAAAACACGTTTAAGCAATACAACAACTTCTTCATATAAAAAATCAATAATATGAAATCATTTATCAACAAAGAATTCATTCTTCAAAGCGAAACTGGTAAGCGTCTCTATCATGATTTTGCGGAGAAACTACCAATTATAGACTATCATTGTCACTTATCGCCTGAAATGATTGCAAACAACAGGCAATTTGATAACCTAAGCCAAATTTGGCTTGAAGGCGATCATTACAAATGGCGAGCAATGAGAGCTAATGGTGTTGATGAAAAATATTGTGCGGGCAATGCCAGTGACCTTGATAAATACACAAAATGGGCCGAAACTGTTCCGTATACAATTGGAAATCCGCTATATCATTGGACTCATTTAGAATTAGCAAGATATTTTAATATTTTCGACCTACTATCGCCCAAAACTGCAACTGCAATTTATAATCAAGCAACTGAATTATTAAGATCTCCTGAGTATAAAACCCGTTCGCTAATTCAAAAAATGAATGTTGAAATCATTTGCACAACAGATGATCCAATCGACTCGTTAGAATTTCACAAATCGCTTGTAGATTTTTCAGTTAAAGTTAAGCCAACTTTCAGACCTGATAAAGTATTAAAAGCTGATGATCCTAAATTTCTAAATCAATATTTTATTCAGCTAGCACAAGCTAGCAATATTGAAATAAACAGTTTTGCAACCTTAGTAGCTGCATTGGATAATCGACATGAATATTTTACTCAAACTGGATGCAAACTGTCCGATCATGGTTTAGAAAGATATTATTACTCAGCATATACTGACTCAGAAATTGAACAAATTTTTGCTCAATTATTAGCAGGCAAAACAATTTCGGATTTAGATACAGAAAAATACCGAACTGCCATTATGGTCGAATTATGCCGAATGAATCATAAGCGAGGCTGGACACAACAATTCCATGTTGGCGCTATTCGGAATAACAATTCCAGAAAGTTTGCACAATTAGGCGCTGATACTGGATTCGATTCAATAGGAAATGTTCAAGATGGAGTCAAAATGTCGAAATTCCTTGATGCTTTAGATATTACTGATCAACTTTCTCAGACCATAATCTACAATTTAAATCCTGCCGACAATGAAATGATGACCACTATGGTGGGTAATTTCAATGATGGAACTGCTGCTGGGAAAGTACAATATGGTGCTGCGTGGTGGTTTTTGGATCAAAAAACAGGCATGGAAAACCATCTGAAAACCCTTTCAGCATTAGGATTAACTACTCGATTTGTTGGAATGGTAACCGATTCGCGAAGCTTTTTATCTTATCCACGCCACGAGTATTTCCGCAGAATTGTTTGTGACTATTTTGGAAGCGAAGTCGACAAAGGACATATCCCAAATGATGATTCATTACTAAAACCGGCCATAGAAGGCATCTCATATTACAACGCAAAAAACTACTTCAATTTTTAATTTAAATATATGAATCACAAAGTTGTATCATTTGGAGAAATCATGTTGCGTTTAGCAACCCCTCGTTTTGAACGTTTCAATCAGGTGAAAGAGTTTGAAGCCACATATGGTGGCGGTGAAGCTAACGTAGCTGTTTCGTTAGCCAATTATGGAATTGAAACCTCATTTGTAACTCGTCTTCCTAAAAATGAAATAGGAACGGCTTGCCGCATGGAGCTAAACAAATATGGTGTTTCAACCAAGGATATTCTTATAGGCGGCGATCGGCTAGGAATTTATTTCCTCGAAACGGGTGCCGTTGCCCGAGCAAGTAAAGTTGTATACGACCGTGATGGATCAGCATTTGCGGATGTTAAAAAAGGCATGTTCGACTGGGAGAAAATACTTGAAGGTGCTACATTCTTTCATTGGACTGGTATTACGCCAGCTGTATCGCAAGGAGCTGCCGATGCTTGTTTAGAAGCCATTAAAGTAGCCAATCGAAAAGGCATTCCTGTATCGTGCGACTTAAATTATCGCAAAAATCTATGGAAGTATGGCAAATCAGCTGGTGAAATTATGCCCGAATTAGTTGCTGGATGCGATATTTTGCTAGGTAACGAAGAAGATGCTGAAATGGTTTTAGGTATTAAACCTGAAGGCATTAATGTAACTGGGGGACACATAGAAGCTGAAGCTTATCGAAGTGTGTCGCAGCAAATCATGAAGCAATACCCAAGAGTTAAAAAAGTAATCACAACGCTTCGAGGTTCTATAAGTGCTAGTCACAATACTTGGTCGGGTGTTTTATATGATGGAAATAATCTTTTTGTAGCCCCACATTACGAAATAACTCACATTGTTGATCGTGTTGGTGGAGGAGATTCATTCATGGGAGGCTTAATATATGGTTTATTAACTTATCCTAACGACGATCAGAAAGCACTAAATTTCGCAACAGCTGCCTCTTGCTTAAAACATACCATTCATGGAGATTTCAATTTAGTTACAGTGGATGAAGTTGAAAAACTAATGGGTGGAGATGCTTCGGGACGCGTATCACGTTAAAAATAACAGTGCAAATGAAATTACCATTTGCTATTCTCACACTATTAAAAACAAATTAAATGGCTAAATATTCACGTTCCGAGGTTTTTATGGCTATGAAAGAAACTGGCGTTGTGCCAGTGTTTTTTCATGCTGATCTTGAGACATCAAAAAATGTTGTTAAAGCATGCTACGATGGAGGCATTCGAGTTTTCGAATATGTTAACCGTGGCGATTTTGCTCACGAAATATTTGGAGAACTAAATAAGTGGGCCTTAGCAAATTTGCCTGGAATGATTTTAGGTGCTGGATCAATTGTAGAACCAGTTACAGCTGGATTGTATATTCAACTAGGCGCTAATTTTATCGTTTCACCTTTAATCAACGAAGAAGTTGCTAAACTGTGTAACCGACGAGGAGTTAGCTATTCCCCAGGATGCGGTACCATCACTGAAATAAACAAAGCTCAAGAACTTGGAGTTGAAGTTGTAAAACTATTCCCTGCTGCTGAAATTGGTGGGCCATCATTTGTAAAAGCAGTTAGAGCCCCAATGCCTTGGACAAATATTATGCCTACTGGTGGAGTTGACACAACTGAATCGAATTTAAAAGGCTGGTTTGATGCGGGAGTTACTTGTGTTGGAATGGGTTCTAATTTATTTCCAAAGGAAGTGATGCAAAACAAAAATTGGGAATTACTGGCAAGTAATTCAAAAACCTTAATTGCTACAATAAAAAAAGTACGAAAATAGAACTCGTTAAACTATTTACAAACGCTTTTCAGACAATAGTTTTGTTTATAGATTAATGAAAAATAGCTCAAATTAGAATATCAATTCTTATTCAAGCGAATGAGTATATTTTTTGAAAGATGATAAATCATTATGCAAAGACAGACTATTAATCACCTATTGGAAAAAAACTTTAAAAAGAAACTACACGAATAATTTATAAATCTATTAACTATTAAATCATGTCATTTAACTCAATTAACGAAAAAATCGGAAATTACCGATGGACTATTTGTAGTTTGCTCTTCTTTGCAACTACAGTAAATTATCTTGACCGGCAAGTACTTAGTTTACTGCAACCTGAATTAGTTGACTTATTTGGATGGACAAATTCAGACTATGCTGATATTGCGGCAGTATTCCAATTCACCTATGCAATTGCCATGCTTTTTGCTGGCAGATTCATTGATTGGGCAGGCACAAAACATGGCTACGCTTGGGCGCTTATCATTTGGTCCATAGGAGCTGCCATGCATGCTTTAGCTGTAACTATTGGTGGTACAGTCGCACCCATTTTAGGAGTTATAGGAATTGTAGTGCCTATCTCGGTTTTGGGATTCATGGTATCCAGAGTTGTTCTTGCGATAGGTGAATCAGGTAACTTTCCTGCTGCAATAAAAACAACTGCTGAATGGTTTCCAAAAAAAGAAAGATCTTTTGCAACTGGTATTTTCAACTCTGGAGCCAACGTTGGTGCAATTCTGGCTCCGCTTACAGTACCTTGGATCTCAAGCCACTTAGGATGGGAAGCAACCTTTATTATTATTGGTTCTATAGGTTTTGTGTGGTTAGGATTTTGGTATTTGTGGTACGATTCGCCTAAAACCCTCCTTTCTAAAGGAAAAATTTCTCAAGCTGAATACGATCATATTCACAGCGACAAAGACGAACAAGAACTTGAACGATTAAGTGCTGAAAAACCTGAAAAAGAAAAAGTACCTTGGTTAAAACTACTTACATACAAACAAACATGGGCATTTACGTTTGGTAAATTTATGACTGATGGTGTGTGGTGGTTCTTCTTATTCTGGTTACCTGCTTATCTGAATGCACAATATGGCATTGTAAAAACCGATTTAACACTTCCTTTAACTGTTTTGTACAGTATGACAATGATTGGAAGTATCGGCGGTGGATGGTTTCCTGCCTATTTCATCAAAAAAGGCATGGAAACCTATCAGGCACGAATGAAAGCAATGTTACTAATTGCATTTATCCCTTTAATTGTTTTATCTGCACAGTGGTTAGGACAAATCTCTTTTTGGTTTCCAATTGTAATTATAGGAATTGGTGCCTCTGCTCATCAAGCATGGTCGGCAAATATTTTCACTACTGTTTCGGACATGTTTCCTAAAAAAGCCGTTGCTTCGGTAATTGGTATTGGGGGAATGGCTGGCGGTATTGGCGGTGTGCTAATCACCAAAGCAGGTGGATGGTTGTTTGATTATTACGATGCTTTGGGTCATATTGAGACTGGATACACAATTATGTTTGCATTTTGTGCTGTTGCTTATTTATTGGCTTGGGCAGGAATGAAATCATTAGTGCCTATATTCAGACCAATTACTGATTTATAATCTATCTGAACAAAACATATTGGATTTACATAGTTGTCATTTCGTATTTACAGATTTTCACCCAATAAAAATCTTACAATACAACCATTTATAAGTCAACTATTTAAACCCAATATGTTTACTTATTCAATTTATAGAATTGTTTGAAAATCTTTATTTCTGATTTTAGAATTTATTCAATGTCAAATCAAAACTCCAGGATAAAAGATATTGCCTTATTAGCAGGTGTTTCAATTGGTACAGTAGATCGTGTTTTACACAACAGAGGTGAAGTTGCACTAGATACTCGTGAAAAAATATTACTGATAGCATCTGATCTTAATTATTCGCCAAATTTGATGGCACGGGCTCTAAAAACTAAACGAGTAATAAATTTCGTAATACTATTGCCCGAAGCAACCGAAAACAATCCATTTTGGTACAAACATCAGCATGGTATTGATAAAGCGATGAATGAGTTATCATCATTCTCTGTTAAATTGTCATACATTACATATAATGGATTAAACGAAGAGGATTTTAAAATCAAATCAAAAGAAATACTTAAAGATCCACCTGATGGACTAATTCTAGCTCCTGTTTTCAAACAAAAATGCATTAGTTTTTGCAATCAACTCACCAATAAACACATACCATATGTGTTTATCGACACCTTTATCAAAGAAGTAGATTTTTTAACTTTTGTAGGTGAAGAAGCCTATCAAAGTGGCCGTGTGGCAGCTCAACTTATTGATTATGGAACCAATCAAGAAAAAGACATTGTGATAATAAATATCACAAAAAACATTGAAAGCATCTCAAAATTAAACATTCGAACAAAAGGCTTTTTAAGCTATTTTTCTGATGCAGGTTTAAATACAGGTTTAAAGATTTCGGTAGAGATTAAAACCCCTGATGAAGAAGAAATAAATAAGACATTGGATCGGGTTTTTCAGCAAAATAAAAACATTGGAGCTATGTTTATTACAAACTCAAAAGCTCACTACATAGCCAATTACATTGAAAAGAATAAGATTAAAAACATCAATATAGTTGGATATGATTTAATTGATTTAAATACCCGTTATTTACAAATGGGGTATATAAAATTCCTTATTAGTCAACGCCCTATTGATCAAACCGAAAGAGGAATCAAAAAACTATTCGACTTTATCATTTCAAAACGTGTTCCTATAAAAATTGAGTACCTTCCAATTGATGTTATAACCTCTGAGAATCTGAGTTTTTTCATATAATCAGAACGGTTACCAGACTATGTTTCTAAATTCTTCCTCTCTTAAAATCATCTATTCTTTTTTTATAATCGAACGAATTAGCAGTTCAAGTTCATCCGAAGCCTTTCTCATAACATCCCCATTTAATGCTTTGGGAACATGAAGTGCTTCTGGGTTTATCCTTGATACATATGTTTTTCCATTACCTTTTTCGTATAAGGATAAACGGCAAGGCATCATTGCTGACAAAAAACGACTTTGGTCATTATCAAGTACAACGCCACTAAATGCAGGATTACATAGCTCAACAACCAAAACAGGTAACACATCTTTACCTGCATTTTTTAACGCCAATTGTAAATCATGTACAGCAATCACTTTCCATTTTGTATTTGCAACTACACTCTCGAAATGCTTTAAAGCCTCAGGTACAGTTAGCAAAATTTCATTTTCAATTATCATAACAAATCTTCAATTAAAACGAGTTGGAGAAAAAATAATTAAGCGGCTTAATGGAATTGAAACTAAAAACATAAAACCAGAAACAATCAACTATTAAATGAACGTAAATTAGGTCAAGTTGTTTAGGCATTTATGCTATTTAATATGTGCAGAAATCAAATAAAATCGATAATAAACCCAATTAAAATTCTATTTTTGCAAACGAAATCAATAACATGGGTGTTGCTTAGTTGGTAGATTATCGATCTCCAAAACCGAGCATCGGGCGTTCAAGTCGCTCCTCCGGTGCAGCCCAATGGAGAGTTGGCCGAGTGGTCGAAGGCGCACGCCTGGAAAGTGTGTAAACCTCACAAGGGTTTCGAGAGTTCGAATCTCTCACTCTCCGCAAAAAGCAATCCGTTTGGATTGCTTTTTTATTTCAGAAATATTTTAAACGCTTTAAGCAATCACACATCCAAGTTATGCTTCAATTTAAAATCGAGCAACTCACGAGCTAATTTTTGTTCTCTTTTAAGTGTAGTTTTGCGATGATTTTCAAATTCTTCTTCTATCTCCCCAACCCTATTTTTTGCGTTTCGTGTTACAACAAGATTTCTCTTATAAATCAATAACATACCTGATGACAATACTAAAAGAATAGTAATCGCACTCCAAACTATTGTATCATAAAATGGTTTCTGCATGCTAAAACCGAAAAAGCTCATACTATTTTTAGATTGGATGGCAATTTTCAGTTCATTCTTTAACAAATCTATCTGGGCAACAAGAGAATCTTGCTGCTTTTGAAATACTTTAATTTCGGTTAATTCTTTTTTTGAGGTGCTATGAAAAAAAAGTATCTTAGTTTTCTATGGGACAAAAGCGAAAAGAACGTCCTTCAACGGACAAGTTATTAGAAACCGTATCACGGATGTTGGTACCGAGTTATATATTGGAG
>JBBQUP010000115.1:0-9877 GCA_038212305.1 Bacteroidales bacterium | reverse complement strand
AACTGGCTGACCGACTAAATTCTTTGATGTATCTTTGCTCATGGTTGAGATTTTTTGTTCTTCAAAACAAATTTACAACCTTGGGATGAGGCTTCGGTCTTGTCCCTAAAATTTATTTATTCTTTGTCGGTCAGTAGTGATTTTTTTTATATTTGAATGTATCAAACTACTCTCAAAAGAGCAATTTTTGTTAAGATTGAGACATTATATTTTTTGTACCGGCATTAATATGTTTTTAATAAGTATCTGTTACGATTGAGTTGGCTGAAAATATATTTTATGATTAATTCATCTCGTTATTGAACCAATTATTAATAATTCTGAATGGTTAATATTTCCATTAGAAGATGATTCTGTCAAAAGAATTTCATTTTGCTTCTGATGAGGTCATGATCATTCAATAATCTTAAAATTTTATATGAAAAAAATGAATTTTGGATGGAAAAGTGTTACCATGACTTGTTTCGGAGTATTGTTTTTGTTGGCTGGTTGCCAGCAGGATTCGGATTTTGCTCCTGAGCTAAAGCCGGAGGAAATACAACAAAGCGAATTAAAATGTTCGCATAATCAGGCTAAAACAAGAACCCATGAACTTGCAGCCGGAGATAAATTTGTCTTTCAAGTGATCCCTCCGTTTTCAACATCACCGGTTCCTGCATTTTACTACGAAGAAGTTACAAATCAAACCATTATCACACCCAAAGGGAAAGAGGTAAGAATAAATTCGTTGGGTAATCTGGGTGAGCCTCCTTTTATCTTTTTTGCTTTTGATCAACGAAAAGATATGACCATTAATTTTTATGGAGCTCTTTATCCCGATTTTGCCAATCCTAGAAATTATGCTGCCATCGACTGGGTTACAAAACCTGAAAGCGGTTTTTCAGTTAACTATCCTGGGTTATATACTGTTGGCAAGAAATGGAAATCAAAATTTACACTCACCAACAATCAAACCGGTGCTAAAACCGATGTGGATATGGAATACCGCATTGTCAACTTTGAAAATATCAGGATCGGGATCGGCGATTTTGACGCCTATAAAATTGAAGGGTTCAACAATATTACTCAACAAATTGAATCAGTTTCTTGGTGGAGTCCTGAATTGGGAATCAATCTTAGAAAGTACACCTATATTAATGCTCCCGGCTATGAATTGGCTCAATATCATTTCGCCATTGGCAGGTAATCTTTAAGTAAGCCCCATCTATAAAAGACAATTTCTTATGACAACCCGTATTGAAAATTCAGGCATGAAGAAAAAATCTGTTCTTATCACGGTAAAGCTCAGAATTAATGCCATTATTTTTGCCATTTTCATTGTTTTGATTGGTACTCTTGCAGTACATGGTATTTTTGATGTGAAGCAGAATGTAGATAAGCTGTATAAAGAGAATATGATTCCCATTAATGCCTATAAACAGGTTGCCGACATTTATACCAGCAGCCTCCTTCAACATTTAAGTATGTTGTTAGACAACAATGTATCCAAGGATTCAATCAGGATGCAATTTACTGGAATGAAAGAGGATGCGGACAAAAGAATGGAAAGATTTGATTCACTCCCAAGTGCCTCCAATTTATATAGCAAAGAGCTTGCGGATTTAAATAAGATTGGCCAGTCTTTAATTGATAAAATTATTGTGCTAGTAGAAAGCACATCAAAGCATGAAGAGTATTCTCAGGAATTGGATAAATTGATGCGGCAAGAGGTTTACCCTTTTGTCGCTCGATTTAATCAAAGTACTAATCAGTTTATCTCTACTCAAATTAATGCTTCCAGACAACTTATGGAGGAAAGTGAAGCTGCCTTTTTTTCAGCACGACTACAAATTACCGTTTACACCATGGGAATGGCTCTTCTTTTCTTTTTAATCTCTCAGATGTTCATAAAAGATTTAAAAACCCGAATCAAACAAACCAATAGCACTCTGGAATTAATATCACAGGGAGACCTTACCCATCAGGTTGAAATCAAGAATTTTGATGAATTGGGAATGATGTTAAATAACCTCAATCATACCCAAATAAACCTATCGGATATGATACGACGAATCACCGAAGGCGTGCATGATTTTGAAACAATAAGTGCCGGCCTAAATCACTCCTCTAATCAAATTTCTCAGGGTGCATCCACTCAAGCAGCCTCTTCGGAGGAGCTTTCGATATCGATAGAAGAAATGGGAGCTAGCATTAAACAAAATGCGTTTAACGCTAATGAAACAAAGAAGATAGCTAGCAACTCAACATTGGAGTTAACAAAAGCTGCTTCTATCACGGAAAAGGCAAGCCATACGATTCAAAAAATTGCTGCTAAAACAAACATTATTAAGGACATTGCTTTTCAAACCAATATATTGGCACTCAATGCTGCAGTAGAAGCAGCACGCGCAGGAGATCATGGAAGAGGATTTGCAGTTGTTGCTTCAGAAGTTAGAAAACTGGCTGAAAAGTCGAAACTTGCAGTCGAGGAAATAATGCTTGTTTCGTCGGAAGGGATAAATGATGGAGTGGAATCCAACAACCGCGTACAGATGGTTCTTCCCCAAATTCAGCATACCACCAAACTGGTGAGTGAAATATCTCAGTCGAGTAAAGAGCAGGAAATGGGTATCTCTCAAATCGAACAATCAATAAGTCAATACAATGATATTGTTCAGCAGAATACATCCATAGCCGACAAGCTGGCAGAAGATGCTAATAAGCTGGCCAATCAAGCAAGCCAGTTAACCGAGTTGGTTCGTTCTTTTAAGGTTTCATAGTGAAAAATGAATACCACTAGGCTGTTGCTTTTAATACTAAAGTAAGTATCTCATGCAATTACTTGGCTTAGAGGTGAAATGGAAGAGAGTCTCTTTTTTGTCGCATAACAAATTTGGAGATAGGTTTTTTCAACAAGCAATGAGTCCGGTGCAATACCGAACTCATTCTCTATTAATTAGTAATTATCTGTCTAACTTTTGGGCTGCAGTTCATCACGACCAGTCTTTTTTTTATTATATCCTTCAGTTTTACTGATGCATCTGCATTAAAATATCCAAAATATCAATGGCTGCTTTAGGAATTGAGGTTCCAGTGCCAAAAATAGCCACCGCACCCAAATCGTAAAGGAATTGATAATCCTGCGCTGGAATAACGCCTCCACAAATTACCATGATGTCATCGCGACCCAATTTTGGCAATCATAATACGAGGCTGGCGACCTTTTTTCCTTATATAGTGTCTGCTGAAAAACGGTTATCTATATGATAAGAAGATATTCAGCAGACACTAAAAAGAACAAAACACATTTGACTTTAAATGATTTTGCTTTCTATATTTTTCATCCACTTTTTTGCTGCCTCTGATGATCTAAAAAAACTTAGGTTACTTTTAGTTTGGGGTTGGGTTTGGGTTTGCTCAAATTTCTTCAGAGACATTTGTGTAAAAACATCTTCTGGCAAAACAAAAGCCATTGTTAATAGTCCGTTTTTATAATAGCTCTCAAGATACTGAGTGGCAGTAATTACATCTGCAGGAGAAACTGCACGCTGCTCACTGGTATCAGAAATAAGCGAAATAACATCATTATTTTCAATAAACTCTGATGTGATTTCTAACGCTTTCTTAAAAGTATCAGAAGGAACAAATCCTTTCCATTTTTGAACAATTTGTTTTTTTCTCGAATTATAAACAATCTCAGCATGCTCGGTCTTAAATAATTTCATAAAACTTCGTATAATTTATACAATTAATGATTTAAAACAATTTAGAAAATGATTGTTTTCGGCCTCGCTTCCAATGGAAACACGAATACAGTTTTTAAGTTTACTTGAACTTGAAAGGTCTAATACCAAAACCTTATTGTCGATTAAGGTATTAGTAATTTCTCTAAAAAGAATACTACTGTGAAAGCGAATTAAAATAAAATTTCCATCCGATTTATATAGGTGATAAAGTTCATTTTGCTGAACAAACTGACTTAATTGAAGAAAAACCTTATCCTTCTCCTCTTTAATAAGCAATAGACAATCTTTGTTGTACTTAATAAAGGCAGTGTTTGTCAATGCAGCTTCTATAAAGCAAGCACTAAAATGATTTAATGAAAATGGCAAAATCAGTTTTCTAATTTGCAAGATTAATTCCGAATGCGCAATGGCATATCCTACTCTTACACCTGCTGCAGAAAGCGTTTTTGAAAGCGACCGTATTAAAATGAGATTCTGGCTGTTAGAAAACAAAGGAAGATAATTGACATCAGTAAATTCTCGATACACCTCATCAATAATAAATAATGTTTGAGGGTGTCGATTGATTAAGTCTTCAAGTTGTTGGTAAGAAAGCGTGTTTCCTATCGGATTATTGGGCGAAGCTAATAAAACAATGGATTTCTCATTTAAAGATGGCAGCAAGTTATTATCGTATTCGAATTCTTCTGTTAGAGGCCATATATCGTAAGGAATATTGTAGGTATTACAATGGTATTCATACAAAGAAAAAGAAGGTTGAGAAATAACAATTTGGTAATTGGATAATGTGAAATAGTTTAACAAAGCAGTAATCATGGAGGCGGCTCCAGGAGCAAGAGCAATCATATTCTCATCTATTTGAAAAGCAGTAGAGAAAAGTTTAATTACTACACTGTTATTAGCTGAGGGATAGCGGTTCCATTCTTTTTGTTCAAGATGTTTTATTACTTCTTGCTTTAAAGAAGAAGGAATATCGAAAGGGGATTCGTTTTTATTGAGAAGTACTGCCACTTCCTTTTCGATATCGCTTACTCGTTCTTTACTTTGAACTATGTTATTGGAAAAAAACTGTACCATAAGCGGAATGTTAAATAGTTGCACAAATAACTGACAATACGGTTTCTGTTTTGTATCTGAAACCTAGATATCCCGGGTCTTGATATTCTATTTCTAAATCATATGGTGCATACTCTGGAATACCCTCAAAA
This sequence comes from Bacteroidales bacterium, assembly GCA_038212305.1. GTDB lineage: Bacteria > Bacteroidota > Bacteroidia > Bacteroidales > Marinilabiliaceae > JBBQUP01. Next base: position 4,944 of record JBBQUP010000115.1, on the reverse strand, counting down.
ACATTAGCAGTTCTAAAGCCGCCAATTCTTAATTTTTCGATCCAGCGGTAGGCCGGTTCATGCTTTTCAAATCTTAAAGACTCTTCCTTACCAATAATATCTTCTATTTCTCGACCAAAGAAAAGTTTTAATCCATTTTTTTCTTCACGACTAATTTCCAACTTGTCAATAACTTGAAAAACATGATTGAAATGCCGATGACAATTCTGGAATCGCCGATAAAAATCGGGCTCAAAATGATCTGTATTTGGTTCGATCATATAAAAAGCCTTCGGATTCAAAAGTCGAAGTTTGGCTATCGTTTTTTGTCTCTCATCCATAGATTGTATATGGTGTAATGCCAGCGATTCATTGATGACAACTTTACCATTAAATTGAGAGATGATGGTTTGAATTTCAGTAAAGTCTATTTTCTCAATAAAGCCTTGAATTGGATAGAAACTGAATTCAAATGGTAGTTTTTTGGTATATTTTACAATTGATTCCGTGGCTATATTCAAAGCATCCTTAAAAGGTTCAATTCCAATAATGGTAAGCCGTTCAATGTCATTGTCATCCAACAACTTATCAAGAATATTACACATTTGCAGTCCCTGCCCGATACCGATATCAATAAGAACGGCACTTTTGCTTTCCCTTATTTGTCGAATTAGTGATGCGTTTACGATCTCTTGGCTAATTTTCACAAATGGGAATTGTTCAATTAAAATATTAAAGAGCTTGATTTGTGGAATTTCAAACTTTTTCAGATAGATGTGTTCTTCGATATTGCTTGGTTCTAAATGTATTCTCAAAGCTTTAATAAAAAGGGCAGATAAGAACTTTTCAGAATCCTCAGCAAGTCCATTAAGGCAATGATCTAAAAGTGTTTCAATTTCTATTTTAGATTCTTCAGAGATATCATTGGGATAGTAGGTCATTATTCTATCAAGGGCATTGAACACATCGGGTGAAATAAAATTAATCATAGATTCATTTTTATTTAAACAACAGGCATTATTAATGGAACTATTTACACATCAATAGATTGTTATAGTTTTGACTTTAGAAAGATTTGCAAGAGGCATAAAACATGAGTATTACAATGAAATCTATCTAGATATCAATCATTTAAATTTAAAAAACTTTTCAACTTAAAGAAGCAGGGTAATACCCGATTTTATCTTAATGCTTTAAATTTAAAATACTATGAATCTAAAAATGTGAGTGGCGCAGTATATCACAAAAGTAAAACAATAAGAATAAAGACAATATACTCAAATTATATGTCTCTATTCTTAAAGTATAACCTTGTGTATGCTAATGCATTTATCCGATACAAATTATCGAACGGTTTTGGCCCAAACCAAGGCATCAGCAATGTTACTAATGAACTTGATGTTCGCTTTTGCCAAGGGAGTATCCCTAAAATTTTTTAGAGACAGCTGTGTTAATTGGCTTTCAGGCATTACAAAAGCCATTCCCTTAATGCCGCTTTGAAAGAGTTTAGGGAGTGATGAAGCAGCATACGCTGACTCATCGGCTCCAACAACACGCTGCTTAAGTGTATTAGAGATAATGCTATTAACCTGGTGTGTTTCAACAAAGCTAACAGTTTTATCAATGGCTTCCCGAAAATCCTCAGGACTACAATATCCAGTCCATGTTTGAATAAGCAATCCTACTTCTTTTTGGAACTCCAAGGTAACTGTAGGTGTAGTGAAAATTGTTAATGCTGATAAATCTGCCATAATGCTTGTTTTTAAGTTGTTAAAGATTAGACCCAAGTAAAATCTACACTAATCCATAGACTAAGAACAGCCTTTTTGCATGAAGCGTGCGGCTAATTCCATTAGTAAAAGATGAAGTTTGATCATCTTGATTTTGTGCAAATTAATATTCTAAAATAATGAAATTGTTTTAATTATTAATGTATTAACATTAAAAACATGTATTTTTTTACATAATTATCGCCAAATCAATTAATATGAAGCTATTACCAAAAAACAATGCCCATTTTTTTGACCAAAACTTAGTTTTGAAAACGTTCACTTTATTTCTCCAGTTTAACACGAGTAACATAAATTTATTAATACGCAAATAATTTGCGTTTTTCAGCAGACTTAGAGACATGAAGGACTTTGCTATATGTAACGTGAGAATCAAATAACTGAAAATAGAAATTATGGCAAAACACTACTTGACTTTATGTAGATATATATTTCCACATAAAAATAATTAGTTGAGATCAGTTTTCTGAGAACCATTATCCCTCAACTATTCGCTAGCTCCATAATCAAATGAAAGACCAGTCCATCGACCAGCCTTTCATTTGTTGTATTAATCTTTTTTACTGATGCATCTGCATTAAAATATCCAAAATATCAATGGCTGCTTTAGGAATTGAGGTTCCAGGGCCAAAAATAGCCACCGCACCCGAATCGTAAAGGAATTGATAATCCTGTGCCGGAATAACGCCTCCACAAATTACCATGATGTCATCGCGACCCAATTTTTTAAGCTCGGCAATAACCTGAGGCACTAACGTTTTGTGACCAGCTGCCAATGACGATACGCCTAAAACGTGTACGTCGTTTTCAACCGCCTGACGGGCAGCTTCGGCTGGAGTCTGGAACAAGGGTCCCATATCCACATCAAAACCAATATCGGCATAACCAGTAGCAACCACTTTGGCCCCACGATCATGTCCATCTTGTCCCATTTTGGCAATCATAATACGAGGCTGGCGACCTTCGGCCTCAGCAAACTTAGCGCACAGTGCCCTTGCCTTTTCAAACTCATTGTCCTGACCGGCTTCGGAGCTGTACACTCCGCTTATTGAACGTATCACAGCTTTGTATCTTCCAACTATTTTTTCGCAAGCATAAGAAATTTCTCCTAATGAGGCGCGCTTTGTTGCAGCATCAACCGCTAATTCAAGCAAGTTCCCTTTGCCTGATTCAACACACTTGGTGATGGCCTCTAATGCAGCCAAAACATCTACCTCGTTGCGTTCGGCACGTAGTTTTTTCAATCGCTCAATCTGACTCAAACGAACAGCCGAGTTATCGATTTCCAAAATATCAATTGGATCTTCTTTTTCTAAACGATATTTATTGGTACCAACAATTACTTGCTGATGACTATCGATTTTAGCTTGTGTGCGAGCAGCAGCCTCTTCGATGCGCATTTTAGGAATACCCGACTCAACCGCCTTGGCCATTCCGCCTAAGCTTTCAATCTCTTCCATGCGCGCCCAAGCTTTTTCCACCAACTCATGCGTCAAGGTCTCAACATAATAAGAACCAGCCCATGGATCAATGGCTTTGGTTATTTGCGTTTCGTCCTGGATAAAGATTTGAGTATTTCGAGCAATACGTGCCGAGAAATCGGTAGGTAACGCAATGGCCTCATCCAACGCATTGGTGTGAAGTGATTGTGTATGTCCCAAAGCAGCACCCATGGCCTCGATACATGTACGTCCCACGTTATTAAACGGATCTTGCTCTGTTAACGACCATCCCGATGTTTGCGAGTGAGTACGCAATGCCAACGATTTAGGATTTTTAGGATTAAACTGTTTTACCAGCTTAGCCCAAATCATTCGACCTGCACGCATTTTTGCAATCTCCATAAAATGGTTCATGCCAATGGCCCAAAAAAACGACAAACGAGGGGCAAACGAATCGATGTCCATTCCTGCGTTTACACCTGCACGAAGGTATTCCAATCCATCGGCCAAGGTATAAGCCAATTCAATGTCAGCAGTGGCACCAGCCTCCTGCATATGGTATCCCGAAATAGAGATACTATTGAACTTAGGCATGTTCTTAGACGTGTATTCGAAAATATCAGCAATGATTTTCATCGAAAACTCAGGTGGATAAATATATGTATTTCGCACCATGAACTCCTTTAAAATATCGTTTTGAATGGTTCCGGAAAGCTCTTCAAGCTTAACGCCTTGCTCTAATCCAGCCACAATATAAAATGCAAGAATTGGTAAAACAGCACCATTCATGGTCATCGACACCGACATTTTATCCAATGGAATACCATCGAACAATATTTTCATGTCGAGAATAGAATCGATGGCCACACCAGCCTTGCCCACATCGCCTTCCACGCGCTCATGGTCGGAGTCGTAGCCACGGTGAGTTGCTAAATCGAATGCTACCGACAATCCTTTTTGCCCTGAGGCCAAATTGCGACGATAGAAGGCATTCGACTCCTCAGCAGTCGAAAATCCGGCATACTGACGAACAGTCCAAGGCTGCATCGAATACATGCCCGAATAAGGTCCACGCAAGAAAGGAGCTAAACCAGCTGCATAATTCAAATGCTCCATGCCAGCCAAATCCTCTTTGGTGTATACCCTTTTAACGGGAATCATCTCGGGTGTCACCCAATCTTTTTTGATTCCGTTTTTTTGCGCCCATGCCTCAACATTGTTGTGACAAGCTGCACCTTTGTAACTTATTTTTGAAAAATCTGGTTTCATTTCTTTATAGTATCAAGTATTGAGTATCAAGTCGCAAGAATCAAGAAAAAAGTACCAAATCCTTCCGCAATGTTTGAAGGAATTGAACATGATGCCCTATGCATTTGCGATGAAAGTCTGAACTGCTCATGACTAGGAAATTGTTCGCTTTGTAAATAAATTTCACGAACAAGCTCCCTACTCTTTTGCCAAACCTTCAACTCTTTATAATTATGCATAAATCTTGTGTCTTGATACTTGTGTCTCTTCTCTGCGTTTAGATTTTCAACATGGTATTGAACACGGTGAGCGTTTCCAACACATTGGTGCGAACATTAATGAAATGCTCGATGCCTTTGGCTTTCAACTCATCGGTGCAAGCGGGAGCTCCGGCTACAACAAATATGGCAGAGTTACCAAGCGCTTCAAATGCTTTGGGAGCGGCATCCACATACTCATCGTCCGACGAACAAAGAACCACAATA
>JBBQUP010000114.1:0-10218 GCA_038212305.1 Bacteroidales bacterium | reverse complement strand
ACATTGTACAACAATACATTGATGCTCGAACGATTTATGTGCAGGTTTGCTATTAATCCAAACACTGCTAAAAATCAAAAAATTGTCAAAGAACTATTGGAATACGGCAAAATTGCCGCTTAAAATCTAACGGACTATTGTGTTTTTGAACCTTTGTTTTAATACCAGCTTCAGAATAAAATCCAAAGTCTAAGCTGTAAAATTTAACATCTACACAATATTTTCTATCGTTAAACCGTCTCCAATCACCTTTTGAAAATCCAATAATAGAAGAAACTCCTTGTCCTACCCATGTTTTATTATCGTTAAATACTATAAAGTCCGCATCAGTAGGATTGCTAGTAGATTTAAGAGAAGAGACAAGTATTTCTGGTTGATTATTTTGTCCGCTAATAAATTTAAACGTGTCAAATAGGTAAACACCGTCTACTGAATTTAAACTATACATATTCTTGTCATCAAAAATTCCTAAAGCAGTAGCGATTTTTGTGCAATTTCCGATTAGTTTCTCATCAAGTATGAGGTTTTCTAATAAAAATGAATTTATTGAACTTGTAAAAACAGTTCCATATGGTGTAATTTTAAAAACAACATCACCTATTTGCAACTCATATTTTTCATTCAATATATTACAAAGTGCATCACTAGGCACTAATGAATCTTCATCCGTAACATATTCGTTCTCATCAATAACTCCACTCTTTAATTTAGCATTTTGCTCATTTAAAGCGCATACTCGAGATTTGAATAATCTACTTTCAATAGTTAATTTATTGTCCTGAATACTTGTCATTGCTTTTTGAAAATCCACTCCATTTTCAAAAACTAACATACCTGATTTTACTGAAATTTCCTGACCTCCAAGATCCAGTTTATCAACAGATTCAAAATTTTCATGAATTTCATCTTTACTACAAGAATAAAAGAATAAAAGAATAAAAGAATAATCTTTTCATTTTAATAATATTTTAAAGGGTTAATAATATCACAAACATAATTAATGCAAATCAAAAAACAATATGATTTAGTAAAATTAACTAAAAATGAACATCTGTTTGCAATGTGCTTATATTAAACTACTTATTTTCATGGTTTGTGTTGCTATATGTTTAATCAAGCAAAAAACGATTTTAATTATCTATGTTCAAATTCCTTTGTTAATAACTATTCCCCCTATTGTTAAAGCCCATATGGTCGTATTCCGTTTTTTCTTCATCATTTTTAAAATCATAGATACAAAAACTACTTTCTCTATGTTTGTAATATCTCTATTCAATTCAAAAACTAAAAACTCGAATTTCTCTATGCAACATTATTTTCGGGATTATTGTCGAAGAAATAGTATGTAACTTGAGCCACGATTTAAAAATGGTTGTTTGTCATTAATTATTAATGCAATGGCAACCAACATATTTAACTTTAAAAATTATTAAGTACGGAATATAAACATATGGAAATACCATTAATAATAACTGTTTGTGTATTACTACTTTTTTCGTACATCTTTGATATTAGTTCTTCGAGTACAAAAATTCCATCCGTTATTTTACTTCTGGCCTTGGGTTGGGCAGTCCGTCAAGCCGCTATTTTTTTCGAGATTTCAATTCCCGATTTAACTTTAATTTTACCTGTATTAGGTACAATTGGATTGATATTGATTGTATTAGAAGGATCGTTGGAGTTGGATATTAATAAATCGAAAATGCCTTTAATAGGCAAATCGTTTATAATTGCGCTAATACCTATGCTAATAATGAGCTTTGCGCTAGCATGGGCTTTTCACTACTTTGGAAATATCTCATTTAAAATAGGGTTAGCAAATGCTATCCCTTTCGCAATAATAAGTAGTGCTATTGCTATACCAAGTGCACGAAACTTAATTAGCAAGAACAAAGAGTTTATTACTTATGAGAGCAGTTTATCGGATATTTTTGGAGTTATTTTCTTCAATTTTGTTATTCATAATGAACATATTAATGCCTTATCGTTTGAAATATTCTTTCTCGAAATCGTCATCATTTTAGTCATTACTTTTATTGCAACGCTTGGTCTTGCTTTTTTGTTGAGTAAAGTAAAGCACCATGTTAAATTTGTGCCAATCATTATAATGATCATCTTGATTTACACTATTTCTAAGAATTATCATTTGCCGGCTTTGGTTTACATTTTGTCGTTTGGTCTTTTCCTTGGAAATTTAAACGAACTAAAACAGTTTAAATTTATACAAAAACTCCAACCAGACATTTTGAGTAAGGAGGTGAATAAGTTTAAAGAATTAATAATTGAAGTAACTTTTTTAATTCGAGCCTTATTTTTTCTGCTTTTTGGATACTTAATCGAAACTGCTGAACTACTTAATTCGGAAACAATAATATGGGCAATCGGAATTACAGTAGGAATTTATTTCATTCGCATTGTATTCTTGAAATCGTTTAAACTATCTATTTCGACATTGCTATTTTTAGCGCCCAGAGGCTTAATTACCATATTGTTGTTTTTGTCTATTCCCGAAGCTAATGCAATTAATCTGGCTAATAAATCGTTAATTATTCAAGTTATTATTTTAACAGCACTAATAATGATGGTTGGTTTACTGTTGTCTAACAGTAGTAAAGAGCTAGTGAATAATTCTAATAACCATCCAGAAGAATTAACTTGATATGGGATTGGGCTTAAAAATTTTATGCAATACGTAACCAACTTATATAAATCCTCACCAATTACCTCCAGCTCCACCACCTCCAAATCGACCGCCTCCAAATGAAGCATCATTAATGGGCGAATTAGTTGTAGAGTGCCCACCTAATGTTTGAGAGGCAACAAATGCGGCTAAATCGTTTGAATTCCATTTGTCGTTAAGGAGTAAATCTCGTGTAAATCCATTGCGAATCTGCTTTAAATAGTTTAACAATAAAAGTGATAGAATTATTAATACGGCTCCTGCGATGGTTACTGTAACAATGGGCTGCCCTAGATTAAAATAAATTTTTAGGGTTATAACACTTAAAGCAATGGTTAAAAGACCAACTCGAATAAATAGAATTGATTTTTGTTTAATTCCCCAATAAATATACGCAATAGGAATAAGTGCTGTAAATAAATAGAAAAGATAGGCAAACGGGATATTTCCGTTTTCAGCTATTTCAAGGTTCATCATTTCGATGCTTAATTCTCGAACTACAAAATAGTTGCCTGCTATATAAATCATCAGCAATGCGATGGTCTCAACAATAATAAAATGCGATGTGAAGACAATATTCGATAATTTAACCTTAAGTTTTAAACATCCCAAATAAATCAAACCAAATGAAATCATAAACCCAAATGGCATGAGCGCCATTAAGTTAATATCCGCTAGCAGTTGAAATTCTATCCAACCCAAAAACCCAAACGTTAAAACCAGAGCTGTTAAGTTTAAATACCTAATGGCGGCAAATGCTGCTAGTACAAAACCTACTATGGGATAAACAATAGTAGGATGGTTATCAAAACCTAGAAATGCAAATGCTAAAAAACCCAACCCCACATAAATTCCGGCTTCGGTAACTCCCGATTTGTAATGCAGCTTATCTTTTATCAATACTTTTTCGATGAAAATGAGTAGGCCTAATCCAACTATAAGAGTTAAAAACCGATATCCAATCTCACCTATACTACCAAATGTAATACCGATAGGAACTAAAATTGAACTAAACCCAATTATTGCAGCAATAAATAACAGTACCCGCATAAAGATATTGGGTGAATAAAGATCCGATTTAAACGCTTCTCGAATCTTAAACCATTGGTCTTGAGTTATGAGTTTGCTTTTATATAAATTTTGAGATTCTGAAAGTACTGCCTTCGTTTCTAAATCGTTGAGATTATATGCTATTAAACTAGTTGTCATGAGAAAAATGTGATTTTTTATTAACTAAAAATACAATGTATCCAATACACGAGATTGGGATGTAATAAGCAAAAAATATCTCATCGCCATGAATCTTATCCAACAACGTAAATAACAAATAAGTAAATGAAATGTAGGCCGCGATGTTAGAGTAAAGAAAAAACAAAAATTCCTTGTTCTTCCAAGTGTAATAACTCAATGTTAACGAGGATGCAACTGTTATTAAAGCATATATAATCTCCAATTCGCTATCGAAAATGGCCGAAATGCAACCAATATAAAACAACATCAACCCAAAATTCAGAAAAGTAAATCGAAAATGTTGTTTGATATTATTGTGATGCAATAGCTGGCCTGAAACTAATAATACAATACCTAACACGATGCTGGAATTATATAGGTTGGACGTAACCATCCAATCGCCACTCGCCCAGTTAATAGGTGTTATTGCAATGCCAAATGCAGCTGCCAAAACAGTTATGGCCATCGAAAGTAATGCTCTGTTATCATATCGATAGGCCATAAATAGAAAAAGAGCTGCCGTTAAAAATGAAGTGAAATTTAATAGCTGCTCAACCAAATTATAATAAACCTGAATGTAGGTGAATAAGGTAATTATTAACAACGAAATTAAAATAAGGATGTAATCGAAGTAAACCTGTGTCACTCGAACCTCTTTGTTGGAGTATGGTTGAGCATATTTGCCTATAAAGATGAATCCTATAACAATAAAGATTCCTATTGCAATCATGCTAAGTATATGACCCACATCACCTATGTTTTGATAGGCAAAATAGCCAACTCCTCCCGTAAAAAGCATGATTCCTAAATATAGGAGCAGCCTGAGTTCGTAGTACAACGAAACGATTTTTCGAGTGCGAATAGATTCTAGAAATTCGTATTGTGTGTTTGTTAACAGGTTTCGTTCAAAAAGCGTTTTATTAATGTTGTTCATAGTTATTATAAGGGTTAACAGTATTGATTTGAGCTTATAGTAAACGTATTGTTAATAAATATGAATGTGAATGTATCGAATTTATCTTAAATTCATTAAAGAATGATTCAATTTTTTAATCTGGTTGACATTCCGATTGATAAACTTAACCTATTGGCACTAAAGTTTTCCACTCATATTTATTATCTTTGCATCGATTTTTCTTTTTAAGTTTTCAAAATTCTCTGTGTCAATTAAATAACAGATAAAATTGGGCAAATTAAAGAAAGTGAATGTTTAAGTTGAGAGTTATTTAGCTTAAATATCAAGGAAAGTGTAAGATAACAATCAAAAAATAGGCATTAATAGATGAGTAATTTGGAATTAAGCGAACAGGAAATCATCAGACGAGAGAGTCTGAAAGAGCTAAATGCTTTAGGAATTAACCCTTTTCCGGCCCAGGAGTATCCGGTTACACATTATTCGAGCGATATAAAACAGAATTTTAATCCCGACAATGTCGAACCCCTTAAGGTTTGTGTGGCTGGGCGTATTATGAGTCGTCGCATTATGGGTAATGCCTCATTTGTTGAGATCAAAGACAACCAAGGTCGTATTCAAGCCTATTTTAAGCGCGACGAGATTTGTCCCGGAGAGGATAAAACCCTTTACAATACGGTGTTTAAACGATTGCTTGATATGGGCGATATTGTTGGCCTAAAAGGCCATATGTTTAAAACCCAAACAGGAGAAACATCTATTTACGTAAAAGAATTTACCCTATTAGCTAAAGCACTTCATCCACTACCCATTGTAAAAGAAAAAGAAGGACAGGTTTACGATGCCTTTACCGATCCCGAGCAACGTTATCGTATGCGGTATGTCGATTTAATTGTTAACGATCATGTGAAGGATACCTTTATCAAGCGATCGAAAATAATTAACAGCATGCGTCAGTTTTTTAACGAACGCGGCTATTTAGAGGTGGAAACACCCATCTTGCAATCTATCCCTGGAGGAGCAGCAGCACGTCCGTTTATTACGCATCACAATGCATTAAATATTCCACTATATCTTCGAATTGCCAATGAGCTGTATTTAAAACGCTTGATTGTTGGTGGTTTTGATGGCGTTTATGAGTTTGCAAAAGATTTCCGCAACGAAGGCATGGATCGTACTCATAATCCAGAGTTTACCGTAATGGAAATTTATGTGGCTTATAAAGACTATAAGTGGATGATGAATTTCACAGAGGAGATGCTTGAGAAAGTGTCGATGGATTTATATGGCAAAACGCAAGTTCCTTTGGGCGATAAGCAGATCGATTTCAAACGCCCATTTAAGCGTATATCTATGATCGATGCCATTAAAGAGCATACCGGGTTTGATATTGCCAATATGGATGAAGCCGCACTGCGTCAGGTTTGTGCTGAATTGGAGATTGCTGCGGATGCCTCGATGGGAAAGGGAAAAATGATTGATGAGATATTTGGCGAGAAATGCGAGCATCATTATATACAACCTACTTTTATTACCGATTATCCGGTGGAGATGTCGCCATTGTGCAAAAAACACAGAGATAATCCTGAGTTAACTGAGCGATTTGAGTTAATGGTGAACGGTAAAGAGTTAGCCAATGCATATACCGAGTTGAACGATCCTATTGATCAAATGAGTCGTTTTCAAGAACAGATAAAACTTTCGGAGAAAGGTGATGATGAAGCAATGTTTATCGACGCTGATTTTGTTCGTGCCTTGGAATATGGAATGCCTCCAACATCGGGTATGGGAATAGGTATCGATCGATTAACCATGTTTATGACTAACCAATCGTCTATTCAAGATGTGCTTTTCTTTCCACAAATGAGACCCGAAAAGAAGAAGGAGAAAGATAGCGATGAGCTGTTTCTCGAATTGGGAATTATTCAAGAATGGCTTAATTTAGTTCGTATTGCTGGTTACAACAAGGTGAGCGATTTAAAACAAGCCAATCCCAATAAGCTTCATCAAGAGCTTTGTGGGTTAAACAAAAAGCATAAACTGGAACTAAAAAATCCATCCCTCGATGAGGTGAAAGCCTGGATTGAGAAGTAAGAATTAGTATAATATTAAAAGTAATTGTGTAAGGCATGGATGAAGTATCAAGTGTAGGGATCATTGGAAGTGGTAGTTGGGCAACTGCTATCGCCAAAATGCTGCTGAACAATGAAGCAAAAATTTATTGGCATTTCAGAGATGAAGAGCACATCGAAAAGTTTAAGGCTAAACGTCACAATCCAAATTACTTAACCAGTGTTTTGTTTGATACCGACTGTATTCATTTTTCTGCTGATATTAACGAAGTGGTTCGTAATAGCGACATACTGATTTTCGCTGTGCCATCGGCTTTTTTAAAGTCTGCACTATCACCCTTAACCGAATCGCTTGAGAAAAAAGTGATTGTTTCGGCAATTAAAGGTTTAGTGCCTGATGAGAATTTGATTATTGGAAGCTTTGTTCATAAAAAGTACAATGTACCGCTCAATCAGGTTGGCGTTATTTCAGGCCCTTGTCATGCCGAAGAGGTTGCGTTGGAACGCTTATCGTATTTAACCATTGCTTGTCAGGATATTAAGCTGGGAAGAGTAATAGCTGCTAAGTTAACCTGCGCATACATTATGACCAGCGTATCGGATGATATTTATGGAACGGAGTATGCAGCTGTTTTAAAAAACATCATGGCCGTGGCATCGGGCATTTGTCATGGATTAGGTTATGGCGATAACTTTCAGGCCGTACTTATTTCCAATGCTATTCAAGAGATGAAACGTTTTGTGGATACCATTCACCCCATCTCGCGCGACATAAAAAGTTCGGCCTATTTGGGCGACTTGTTAGTGACTTGCTACTCACAATTTTCGCGAAACAGAACCTTTGGAACCATGATTGGGAAAGGTTATTCGGTAAAATCGGCTCAGCTCGAAATGTTAATGATTGCCGAAGGATATTATGCCGTAAAGAGTATTAAAGAGATCAACGACAAGTATAAAGTTAACATGCCTATTACCGAAGCAGTTTTTAATATCATCTACGAAAAAATATCTCCTGCTTTAGAGATTCGTCTTTTAACAGAGCAAATTCGATAAACACACAAAACACATAATATTAAGCAGATGGAAAATATTAAAATTGATATTTCGAAACTATCTTCATTTGTTTCGAATGAGACGATTGCTTCTTATGAAGCGACGGCCAAAAGAAGTTTAAAAGCCTTGTATGATGGAAGTGGTAAAGGAAACGATTTCTTAGGCTGGGTTAATCTGCCTGTGGAAATTACCAATGAACATTTATCTGATATTGAGGAGACAGCTGCTAAAATTCGATCGAAAGCCGATTTTGTTGTTGTGGTTGGTATTGGTGGTAGTTATTTAGGTGCTCGTGCTGTAATTGATGGACTAAATAATAGTTTCGATTATTTACAAACCACACGTAAAGAGCCTGTAGTATTGTATGCAGGGCAAAATATTGGCGAGGACTATACCTACGAGTTGCTCGAATTTTTAAAAGACAAATCGTTTGCTATTGTAGCCATCTCAAAATCAGGAACAACCACTGAGCCTGCCATTGCATTTCGATTGCTAAAAGATTTAATTGAGTCGAAATACTCAAAAGCTGAAGTTAAAGATCGCATTGTTGTTATTACAGACAAAAGTAAAGGTGCTTTGCGCGTTTTGGCTAATCAAGAAGGTTATAAAACATTTATCATCCCCGATAATGTTGGAGGACGATTCTCGGTGCTTACCCCTGTGGGTTTGTTACCCATTGCAATTGCCGGACATAGTATTCGCGAACTGGTAAAAGGTGCAGTCGACATGAAGAAACTTACATCGATGGATGTGCCTTTTAATCAAAACCCAGCTATGATTTATGCAGCATCTCGCAACGAGCTACATAAAAGAGGGAAAGCCATTGAGATTTTAGTGAATTACAATCCTAAGCTTCACTTTGTTACCGAGTGGTGGAAACAACTTTATGGCGAAAGCGAAGGAAAAGATAATAAAGGTATTTTTCCTGCTGGAGTTGATTTTACGACCGACTTACATTCTATGGGTCAATGGATTCAGGAAGGTGTTCGTAATATTTTTGAAACGGTAATATCAGTTAAATCATCCAATCACACGATGACTGTGCCTAAAGCCGATAGCGATTTAGACCAGTTGAATTTTCTTGCTGGCAAACGCATCGATGAGGTAAATAAAATGGCTGAGCTCGGAACTTTAGTTGCTCATTTAGATGGAGGTGTTCCTAATATTCATGTTGAGATTCCTAAATTAAATGAGTATTACCTTGGTCAACTCATCTATTTCTTCGAGATAGCCTGTGGCATGAGCGGTTATATTTTAGATGTTAATCCATTTGATCAACCAGGAGTAGAAGCTTACAAAAAGAATATGTTTGCGCTTTTGGCAAAACCGGGATTCGAAAAAGAGACCGAAGCCATTCGCAAACGATTAGCTTAAACGCAAAATAAGTTAATTGGCCGTTTAACCAACAACACTATTGGTGAGTTGGTTTAAACAACATAAAATTCAAAAAGAGGAAGTCTTAAAAAGGCCTCCTCTTTTTTTGATGGAAAAAATCGGCGTAATAGACAAAATGATTGATAAAATCTTAGGCTCTATGTTGATTTAAGTGGTTGGGTTTTTTCCAAAGACCATTTGATTATTTACTATGTATGTCAAGTGGTAGATATTTAAGCAATTAATCCTACGCTGACACATTATAAAATAGTTAGAATAAAGATTGAAAAATAGCCACGAATCAAAGATTGACGGAGTCAATACACGAATAAAATTATTCGTGAGCCTTTTATCGGATTCGATACCTAATTGCGGAATGTGTACAAATTCGATTTCAACACCTAAACAAGCAGCTTGAAGTTGCGATTTACTAAAGCCAAACTTCATGCTATATGAGTTTTTGCGAACATCTCACAACACTTTTACATCGTTTACAATTAATTTTTTTATGTACTCTTCGAGGCTCACACCTTCGTAACCGATTGTAAAAAGTATTGTTTTATTGGACTGTGGCTTGGCTTCAATTACTTTACGATATTCTTCGGCTGTTAACTTATCTTTTACAACAACACTGTTAATAGCCAATTGCGGGTATTTAACATAGGTCATTCGAATGAGCTCATCGCTGGTTTTGTTGCCATACATTTGCTTAATGTATCGAATTGCCTGACGGTCGCGTTCTTTAATATTTAATAACACTACTGACCGACAAAGAATAAATAAATTTTAGGGACAAGACCGAAGCCTCATCCCAAGGTTGTAAATTTGTTTTGGAGAACAAAAAATCTCAACCATGAGCAAAGATACATCAAAGAATTTAGTCGGTCAGCCAGTTT
>JBBQUP010000113.1:0-10310 GCA_038212305.1 Bacteroidales bacterium | reverse complement strand
TTTTGCTAGCCCTGAAGATCATTCTTAATAAATTATGGAATAATCTACTAAGATACTGATTTTCAGGGCTTTATGCAAATATTATATGGCTTGTTTTGCTGATAATCAGATATATATGATATTAAATACCGAAGTATTGTAAGTGTTAGACATTAAAAAAATTTACTATGAAATTTATAACGCTGACATTAGCATTAACAGTGATTTTTGGCATTAATACTACTTTATTCTCTCAAACAACACAAAAAATGGAGTATAAGAAACTAACAGCAGAAGAGGAGCGAGTTATTGTTCACAAAGGAACAGAGCGCGCTTTTACAGGTGAGTATACTAATAAAAAAGAAGCTGGAACCTACATTTGTAAGCGTTGCCGAACTCCTTTATATAAGTCGGCCGATAAATTTGATTCGCATTGTGGTTGGCCCAGTTTCGATGATGAGATAAATGGGAAAGTTACCCGCATACCTGATGCTGATGGTCAAAGGGTGGAGATTGTTTGTTCAACATGCCAAGCTCATTTGGGGCATGTTTTTATGGGAGAGGGGTTTACATCAAAAAACACTCGTCATTGTGTTAATTCAATTTCGTTGGAATTTGTCCCGGATAAAAAGCCTTAGATTTCCTGATCTACAGTTTTAGTTTTTGTTTCGCAAACGGGACAAAGATCGCAATAGGGGCATGTTGCATGGTCGCATAGTTCTATATCAACTCGACTGTTGTTGCTTGGGAATACAATTTGATCCCAATAATCGCGCAATAAACTATATTTAATTCGTCGTGGAAGATGAGGTGAAAAAACGGGGTATAAACCATAAGCTCTCCACATTTGAATGATGGATAAGGATAATATCTTAACGTCTTCTTCGTCAATTAATGATTCATGTGGAAGCAATATGGTTTCAATATTCATTAAATCACTTAGCTTAATACCATCTTCGGGGTTGGGCTCTACAAAATCATCAAATCCCTGCTCCGTATTTGTTTCGGAATAGGCCTTTATGCACTCTAGTGCTCTGTTTTGAGACACTTCTATATCTTCGAGTAATTGTTCAATGTACCTTTTCATTGCCTTAGCGTATTTGCTTGATTCTCCGGCAGTATTTAATATGATCCGATCATGTGTTTGGAACGATTACGATATTTAAAAGTTGCAATTTTTTTGCCGCAGGTATGATTTTATATGTTAAAGGATACATCTTTGGTGATGAAATTTTTAAGGTGGAATACTTTTTTTATGCATGACAATGGTTTACTAAAAAGCATTCGTGCTTAGTTTTTCATTTAATTAAGGTAGTACGATTTGTAGTTTTTGATATTTAATACTTCGTTGCAATGTATAGGCAGATTAAATAAAAGGCTTATTTTTGACGAAAAATAATAAAGTATGGTAGTCGATTTGTTTATTCCTTGTTTTATTGATCAACTTTATCCCGAAACTGGATGGAATGTGGTAAAACTTTTAGAAAAGGCGGGCGTTGAGGTGAACTATAATCCGAATCAAACCTGTTGTGGACAACCTACTTTTAATAGTGGTTATTGGAAACAATCGAATAAAATAGCTCGAAAATTCATGCGTGATTTCGAAGGGGTAAATCCTATTGTTGTTCCTTCGGCATCATGCGCTGGGTATGTAAAAAATCATTACGATACCCTTTTTAAAGATGAGCCTGATATGCTAACTCAAGTGGCCAGTATAAAAGGTCGGGTAATTGAGTTATCTGATTTTTTAGTGAATCAAATTCAAATGACTGATTTTGGTGCTCATTTCCCCCATAAAATTACTTATCACGATGCCTGCTCAGCGCTGCGAGAGTATGGTTTAAAAGATGAACCTCGCACCTTACTATCGAAAGTAACAGGGCTTGAGTTGGTTGAGATGGAAGAGAACACCACCTGCTGTGGCTTTGGAGGTACATTCATGGTTAAGTTTGTTCCAATTTCAACGGCTATGGTGGAACAAAAAGTTCAGAATGCACTTAAAACTGGTGCTGAGTACATTGTATCATCCGAAACTAGTTGTTTGTTAAACATCGATAGCTACATCAAACAACAAGATTTGCCGATCAAAACACTTCACTTGGCGAATGTATTGGCTTCATTTTGATGAGAATTAACTTCTAGTGAGGGATTCTCTATCATGAGGTGATTGATTTGATTTGGAGAGAGGTAAAACGACCGTTTGTATTCCTTGTATTTTTCAGATGCATTGGAGTTGTTCATGGCAAATTCAGCCCAACTCGATAAAAAGTATCCGTAGCCATTCTCCACTACCATTTTATCAATTTCGTGTTCATATCGTTTTTTTCCTTTTTTTGATAGATATTGAGTGGCTCGTTGTAAAATTCCCGCAGCGTTACGTTGTTGGTAATCAGCAATGTGCATGGTTTCGTGCATCCATAAACCGAACTGAGCTTTGGGTGGTATGGTTGAAAGCAAGATAGCATCTTTTCGAGAGCGGTTATTTATTCGAACAATGTAGGTTCGATTCGAAGTTTTTTTAAATATGGATGCAACGGTAGGTCGTACATTTAAGGTGGTGCGAATTTTTGTTTCTTTGAGTTTGACTCTGCATCCTAAGATTTCACCCATTTTTTTTGTTAATTCGGCAGGGTTTGCTTCATCAACCTGTGACGCAAAAATTGATGCCAATGCATTGTGAGTGCTGGTAGTTAAGGTCGATTTAGTAATTCCTTGACTACGGACTAAACCATATGCAAACCAAAATAGAAAGGAGATATAAACAGAAAGTCTCATCGAATTTTAAATTAGTTAGTATTACGTTGAGTTGCTGAAAAGGTTAGCTAGTCTTTGCAAGAAAACTCCAAATACTGCGTTATTCTCATTTTGAAAACAGTCATTCACAAAAGCGAACTCCTTGATTTTCAAAACTTCAAAAGTTTTGTCTTTGAAGCTTTCTATTAATGACTGTAAAAAAAATGTAGCTTACGTGCAAGCACTAGTTAGGAGATGTTATTAATCTCGCATTTGCAAACTGTGCAGTTTTTTGAATAGGCCATTTTTAGCAAGTAGTTCGGTGTGATTGCCTTGTTCCACAATTTGTCCATCTTGAAACACGCAGATTAAATCGGCATTACGTACCGTTGATAATCGGTGGGCAATGACAATCGAGGTTCTGTTTTTCATTAGCTTCTCCAGAGCATCTTGCACCAATCGTTCCGATTCGGTATCCAATGCCGAAGTGGCTTCATCGAGAATGAGGATGGGCGGATTTTTAAGAATAGCTCGTGCAATGCTTAAGCGTTGTCGCTGACCACCAGATAGTTTTGTGCCTCTATCGCCAATAATGGTATCGTAACCTTTATCGGTTTCAATTATAAAGTTGTGCGCATTGGCAACCTTGGCTGCTGCTTCAACTTGTTCTAATGTGGCATGCTCAACTCCAAAAGTAATGTTGTTAAATATGGTATCGTTAAAAAGAATGGCTTCTTGATTAACATTGCCCATCAGACCACGTAAATCGGCAATTTTTATATCCCTGATGTTAATTCCATCAATAAATATTCCTCCGTTTTGCACATCGTAAAAACGTGGAAGTAAATCCACAAAGGTTGTTTTTCCGCTTCCCGATTGACCAACTAAGGCAACGGTACTTCCTTTTAGAACAGAAAGGCTCACATTGTTAATTATGGTTCGTTCTTCGTATGCAAATGAGATGTTTCTGTATTCAATACCCCGAGTCATTTCTTTTACCGTTTGCGCATCGGGATTATCGGCAATGGAAACATCAGCATCAATAATTTTATCAATTCGCTCAATGGCTGCAATGCCTCGTTGAACTGTGTAATAGGCATTTGAAAAAGCTTTGGCTGGATTTATGATTTGATAAAATAAAGCTATATAGGCAATAAATACGGATCCGGTTAGCATGGTTTGGTTTGATAAGATAAGTGTGCCTCCATACCAAACTACAAAAATAATAACAATTGTACCCAGTAGTTCACTAACAGGATGTGCTAAGTCTCTACGACGCGATAATCGATTTAAAATGAGTCTGTAATCATCAAGTGATTTTGCGAACCGCGTCTCCATTTTTTTCTCTGCATTAAAAGCTTTTATAACCCTTAAGCCCGAAAGCGTTTCATCCAAAACACCTACTATGTCACCCATTTTTTCTTGACCAAGGGTAGAGGTTTTTTTTAGCGACTTACCAATACTCCCAATAATACCACCTGCAACCGGAAGCATAACTAGAATAAATAAAGTCAGTTTAAAACTGATTACCAGCATGGAACCCAAGATTACCCCAATAAGAATGGGGTTTTTCAGTAGCATGTCAAGTGATGCCATTACCGAGTTTTCGACTTCCTGAACATCACCCATGGCGCGCGACATGATATCGCCTTTGCGTTCTTCGGAGTAGAATCCAAGTGGCAATCGAATGATTTTTTTGTATAGAGTATCCCTAATATCTTTTACAACGCCATTTCGAACGCCAACAATAACATACGACGATAAATAGGCAAAACCGGTTTTTAATGCAGTTGCTAAAATCACAAACAGACCCACATACAATAAAGCCCATCCGCCACCCATTGTTAGCTTTACGTGTGTTACCAAATAGTAAACGTTGTGTTTGATGGCATCAAGGTTGAAAGACCAGGCTACTTTTGTTATCACATCCTCTTGCATGTTAAATAAAATCTCTAAAATGGGAATCATTAATGCAACCGAGAATACGGCAAAAGCAGCGGAAAGGAAATTGAAAATAACGTTCAATATCATTTCCTTTTTGTATGGCCAGGCAAATCGTTTAAGAACCTTGATTAAATCTCTCATTAAATGGGCTTTTTAGTGTCTTTCCGAGTTGATTGTTATTGTCTAAAGATACCGGTGTACGATTGTGGTGTAATGGCTTTTAACTCATTTTTTATTGCGTCACTTACATCTAATGTTTCAATAAATTTCGCAATGGATGATGCATTGACTTCGGTGTGGGTTCGAGTCAGTTCTTTTAGTGCTTCATAGGGGTTTGGGTATCCCTCGCGGCGTAAAATGGTTTGAATACCTTCGGCTACCACACTCCAGTTTTTCTCTAAATCGTTATTAATAGCCGACTCATTTAAAATGAGTTTGCCAAAGCCTTTTTGCAGCGATTTAATGGCTATTAAAGTATGTGCAATGGGAACACCTACGTTGCGTAATACCGTTGAGTCGGTTAAGTCGCGCTGGAGTCGCGAAATAGGAAGCTTACTTGATAAGTGATCAAATATCGCGTTGGCTACACCTAAGTTTCCTTCTGCATTTTCATAGTCGATGGGATTAACCTTATGAGGCATGGCACTTGAACCAATTTCACCTTTTTTGATTTTCTGTTTAAAGTACTCCATCATTATATACGTCCAGAAATCGCGCGATAGATCAATTAAAATGGTGTTAATTCGCTTGAAGCTGTCGAAAATGGCAGCCAAATTATCGTAGTTCGAAATTTGAGTGGTGTATTGCTCCCGATCGAGTTTGAGCGTGTTATTCACAAATCGGTTACTAAAATCAATCCAGTCAATTTGCGGGTAAGCAACCAAATGAGCATTAAAATTTCCGGTTGCTCCACCAAACTTAGCAGAACAAGGAATTCCTTTTAGGAGTGCTAATTGCTTATTTAATCGCTCCACAAAAACTTTTATCTCTTTTCCCAAACGGGTTGGTGAAGCTGGCTGACCATGGGTTTTAGCCAACATGGGTACATCGCTCCAGTCCGCAGCAAAATCGTTTAATTGCTGAATCAATTCTTCTAATAAAGGGTAATAAACATCGTGAACAGCATCGCGAAGCGAATAAGGAACAGCCGTGTTATTTATATCCTGTGAAGTTAACCCAAAGTGAATAAACTCTTTGTAACTCTGAAGACCTAGTACATCGAACTTTTCTTTGATGAAATATTCTACAGCTTTTACATCATGATTTGTAACTGATTCAATTTCTTTAATTCGTTCAGCATCTTCTAATTGAAACTCATTGTATATGGCTCTCAATGAAGCGTATATTGTTTTATCAATGGATGAAAGTTGTGGCAGAGGCTCTTCGCAAAGAGCAATAAAATACTCTATTTCAACTAAAACGCGATAACGTATTAGTGCGTATTCCGAAAAATAGAGTGCTAACTCATCTACTTTGTTTCTGTATCGGCCATCAATAGGCGAAATTGCTGTTAATAACTGAATATCCATCATGGTGATCTGATTCGATTTTTTGTAAACCGCAAAATTAATAAATTAATCGGGAATCGATTTTAAATAATGTTAATGGTTTTACCATGTTAAATGTTAAACTCAAATAAAACAAAAGTTTCAGTCTGTTTTCATGTATTTTTATTGGATAGGATAGGCTGGGTTATAAATCGTTCTTATAATTGTTGATAGTTATTTATAAACTGGCATTTTTTAGTTAATATTGAGTTAAGAAATTTTATTGGAAATGAGTTATTGCGTAATTTTTAAAATTTAGATCGACTTGTTATGAACCGAATGCTTCTTTTACTTATTGCAATTGTTTTATTGGCATTTACGCCCGAGGAAAAAACCGATAGCATACCTCAAAATTTGGTGTATGTGTTAAATATTCAACGCGAAATTGGAAGTGCCAGCTGGATTCATACCCAGCAGGCATTTGAAGAGGCAAATAAGTTAAAACCTGTTTGTATCCTCATTCATATGAATACTTATGGAGGAGAAGTGGTTTATGCCGATTCCATTCGAACTAAAATACTTAACAGCTTAATACCTGTTCATGTGTTTATCGATAATAACGCAGCATCAGCTGGGGCGCTCATTTCAATTGCTTGCGATAGTATTTACATGCGTCCCGGTGCAAATATTGGAGCGGCTACTGTTGTTAATCAAACTGGTGAGCAAATGCCCGATAAGTATCAATCGTACATGCGTGCTACTATTCGATCTACAGCTGAAGCGCATGGGGCTGATACCATTGTTGTTGGAAATGATACCATTGTGAAATGGGTTCGCGATCCGCGTATCGCTGAAGCAATGGTGGATGATCGAATCTCAATTCCTAATGTGACTGATAGTGGGAAGGTGGTAACTTTTACAGCTCGTGAGGCCATTAAATTTGGTTTTTGTGAGGGCGAAGCGAATAGCATCAACGAAGTAATTCAAAAACTTCACATTAAAAACCCAACGATTGTTACCTATGAACCGTCGTTTTACGATGGGTTAAAAGGGTTTTTAACCAACTCGTTTTTCCATGGAATATTAATATTAGTCATTTTGGGAGGATTGTATTTCGAACTTCAAACTCCAGGAATTGGATTTCCATTGATTGCTGCCATTATAGCTGCTGTGCTTTATTTTGCCCCCCTTTATTTAGATGAGTTAGCCGCCAATTGGGAGATTATCATTTTTATTATTGGAGTGGGACTTGTTGCAGTCGAAATATTTGTGATTCCAGGGTTTGGGATAGCGGGTTTCTCTGGAATAGCTTTGGTTATTTTGGGATTAACTTTAAGTTTAGTGAACAATGTTGTGTTCGACTTTTCAAATGTGCGTTTCGAAGATTTATTAACCGCATTTTTAACCGTTCTGCTTGGGTTTATTGGTGCGTTCTTTGGCGGGATTTATTTAACGCGGAAATTCTTTGCCGACTCTTCATTTTCTCGTGTGTCGTTATTAGCTACTCAAGATATTGATAAAGGGTATGTGGGTGTCGATATTTCAATAAATACCATGATTGGGCAAACAGGGCATGCTGCAACTATTCTTCGTCCTGGCGGTAAAGTAAACATTAATAGCGAATTGTATGATGCGATTGCTGAATCTGGTTATATCGATAAAGGAGTTGAGATTGAGGTAACAGGTTTCTCCGGTGGTCAATTAGTGGTTGGGAAAAGGATATAAAAAAACCTCCTTAAGTAATTAGGGAGGCTCTTCGTAAATTTTAAACAGCTTATTCTAGATAAGTATATCCGTATAATCCTGATCGATAGGTTGATAGAAACTCTTTCCCTTCTTCTACCGAGATGGTTCCACTTTTTACCGATGAGGTAACCCATGTTTCCACTGTTCGAACCAGTTTTTTAGCACTGTACTGCACATAATCCAATACTTCGGCAACCGATTCTCCATCAATAATCTGATCGATTTCATAACCATTTGGTGTGACAGAAACGTGAACAGCATTGGTGTCGCCAAATAAATTGTGCAAGTCACCCAAAATCTCTTGGTAAGCTCCCACTAAAAACACACCCATGTAATACGATTCCTTCGCCTTTAAGGGGTGTACAGGCAGATAATAATTGAAATTTCGAGTTGAGATGAAGTTATCTATTTTCCCATCCGAATCGCAGGTAATATCTTGTATTGTGGCGGTTCGGGTTGGCTTTTCTTCTAATCGATGAATGGGCATTATAGGGAAAATTTGATCAATAGCCCAACTATCGGGAAGCGACTGAAATAGAGAGAAATTGCAAAAATACTTATCAGGAAGCATTTTTGATAATTGCTTTAACTCATCAGGTGCTTGTTTGGTTTCCGACGACATTTGGTGAATTTCACGAACAATTGACCAAAAAAGTCGTTCGATTTTCGCGCGTGTAACCAAATCAACTAAACCCAAACTAAATCTATCCAACGCTTCTTCTCTTATTTGCTGTGCATCGTGCCAAGTTTCCATCATGCGAGGCTGATTAAGATTTTCCCATAAAGAATATAGCTCACGCACTAATTCATGATCTTTTTCAGAAATCTCTTCCTCTTCTTCCCAAGCTGGTGGAGTAGTGGCTTCTAATACTTCAAAAACCAATATCGAATGATGAGCAGTTAGCGATCGTCCTGATTCGGTAATTACATTTGGATGTGGAATTTTATTTTTATTAGCGGCATCAACAAAACTATAAATCGAGTCATTTACATATTCCTGAATCGTATAGTTTACGCTGCTTTCGCTATTGGCCGAACGAGTTCCATCGTAGTCAACTCCTAATCCACCGCCAATGTCAACAAACTCAACAGCATAACCCATTTTATGAAGTTGAACATAAAATTGAGCTGCCTCGCGCAAGGCTGTTTTTATTCGACGGATTTTAGTAACCTGACTACCTATGTGAAAGTGAATAAGGCGAAGACAATCGTTGAGTTTATTTTTCTCGATAATGTCAAGTGCTTCGAGTAATTCGCTTGATGTTAATCCAAATTTACTGCTATCTCCACCCGATTCTTCCCACTTACCACTTCCTGAACTAGTTAGCTTAATACGAATGCCAATGTTAGGGCGAATTTTAAGCCGTTTTGCAATCGTACATATTAAGCGCAATTCGTTTAGCTTTTCAACCACTAAAAATATGCGCTTGCCCATTTTTTGAGCCAGTAAAGCAAGTTCAATATAGGCTTCATCTTTGTAACCATTGCAAATAATCAATGATTGAGGATCAGTATTAATCGCTAAAACGGCATGAAGCTCTGGTTTTGATCCAGCTTCGAGTCCAATGTTAAATTTTTTACCGTGACTAACGATTTCTTCAACCACAGGACGCATCTGATTTACCTTTATCGGGTAAATAATAAAGTTTTGGGCTTTATATTGATACTCTTCGGTAGCATTCTGAAAACATTTTGAGATAATCTCAATTCGATTATCCAAAATATCAGGAAACCTTATTAATAGAGGAGTTGCTACATCTCGTAAGGCAAGTTCATCAATTAACTCTTTAATATCTACCGTTCCACTTCCTGCTTTAGGCGTGACTGTGACATTCCCTTTATCGTTAATAGAGAAATAATCAACGCCCCATCCTGTAATGTTATACAGTTCAGCGGAATCTTCAATTCGCCATTTTCTCATGATCCCTGTAAAATATATATGGTCTAGTTAAATAGAGTGCGAAATAACTTAATTTTTATGGAATTTGATAACAATCAGAAAAAAAAAGTGGGCGTGAGCCTTAAAAAAAAGATAAATAAACTTGCATTTTTTTCTTAAGAATAATTTATTTGTAGTTTATTAGCCAATTTATTTGTTGAAATCGAGGATTAATTTGGGTTTAACATTTAACAATACTTCGGTATTTAATATCATATATATCTGATTATCAGCAAAACAAGCCATATAATATTTGCATAAAGCCCTGAAAATAAGTATCTTAGTAGATTATTCCATAATTTATTAAGAATGATCTTCAGGGCTAGCAAAAACGTTAAGTGTCTTATTATCAGCATATTAAAAACTAAGTCTTTTTCAGGGCTAAACAAGCCTCGAAAAGATTTTATAGTGTGCGTTCTTTGGCATATTTTGAGCATCAAAGGTAAAATAAATTTTCTTCAATTAGGAAGGTTCAGTTCACG
>JBBQUP010000112.1:0-10395 GCA_038212305.1 Bacteroidales bacterium | reverse complement strand
TGTCATTTTTACATTTTCTACAAGTAAATCCGTCTTCCCATTTGACTAATGAAATATATTCATAACAATCATTATTGTTTTTAAATCTTCTATTAAATGTTATTGAATTAACTCCTATAAATTTTTCCCTTGCAATCATTTAACAAAGGTAATTATATTATTCAAATTGGGAGACCTAAACGCCTATACCTATATTTTTATTAATTTGTAAAGTTATTGAATGCTTAGGCTTGATACGTGATAAGAAGCCTTTTTGTTAATGACGGTTATAGTTTTTTTTGTATTTTCGATAAATTTAATGATATAGTTTATAAAGACCTAGATTTTATGCATCAAATTAATGAATTTTTAATTAAAATCGATTCGTATTTAGGGAGTGCTGATTGGTTTGTATTTTTTTTATTGGGAACAGGGTTGTTCTTCACTTTTTATTTGGTTTTTCCTCAAATACGATATTTTAAATATGCGATAAAAATAGTTCAAGGGAAATTTGATAAAGAAGGTGATGAAGGTGATGCATCTCATTTTCAGGCATTAACCACCGCTTTATCAGGAACTGTTGGAACAGGTAATATTGCAGGAGTGGCATTAGCTGTGCATTTAGGAGGGCCGGCTGCTTTATTTTGGATGTTAATGACTGCCTTAATTGGCATGACTACCAAATTTGTTGAGGTGACCTTATCGCATAAATACAGAGAGAAAGCCGCTGATGGAACAATTTCCGGAGGGCCAATGTATTACATGAAAAAGCGACTGAACTTTACAATGCCATCTGGAAAGGTTATTCAAACAGGAAAATGGCTAGCAATTGTTTTTGCTGTTGCAACCATTTTTTCTTCGTTTGGAACAGGTAGTTTACCTCAAATAAACAGCATTTCAAATTCCGTTTTCGACACTTTTGGGATTGATCAAATAGTTACGGGTGCTTTACTTGCACTTTTGTTAGGATTCATAATTCTTGGAGGTATTAAACGGATTTCAAAGGTTACTCAAATGTTAGTGCCATTTATGGCAATTATCTATTTTATTGGGGCTTTATTGGTGATTTTATATAATTATCAAAACATATGGCCTTCATTAGTTTCAATTATTGATGGTGTGTTTACAGGCAATGCTGCAACCGGTGGATTTGTAGGCGCATCAGTAGCTTTTGCAATCAACCGAGGTGTTAACCGTGGATTGTTTTCAAACGAAGCAGGACAAGGTTCAGCTCCTATAGCACATGCCGCCGCCCGTGCTCACGAGCCAGTTTCGGAAGGTTTAGTGGCATTGCTTGAGCCTTTTATCGACACGGTAGTTATTTGCATGCTAACGGGATTAACGCTGTTAGCATCGGGTGTTTGGAATGAGAAATTCGATAATAAATTTCAAGCATCTGACTTAAGTATAATTAATGGAGTTTATTCAGATACAATACCTAACGATCTTGCTCAAGTTAGAGC
The DNA here is from genome assembly GCA_038212305.1 of Bacteroidales bacterium. Classification (GTDB taxonomy): domain Bacteria; phylum Bacteroidota; class Bacteroidia; order Bacteroidales; family Marinilabiliaceae; genus JBBQUP01. The sequence continues at coordinate 8,953 of JBBQUP010000112.1, read as the reverse complement.
TTATATTTTTGGAGAGCAACAGGAGTTAAGCTATACTGGCGATATAAAAATTGAAAATGGAAAAGTTATCAATGATATTACACTAATTCATAATCGTTCAATTGCTGAAAATGTTATTGTTACTGATAACGGTAAGCCGTTAACCGGAGAAATAAAAGCAATAAATGGGCGGATCGTTATTCCATCGGGAATAGAGCTTAACGGTCGATCGCTCATACAAAGTGCTCCGTTAACAAATGCTGCATTTACGCGCAGTTGGTTGGGCGATTATGGTAAATATGTTGTGTCTATTGGTATTTTATTGTTTGCTTTTTCAACAGCTGTTTCATGGTCGTATTATGGAAGTAGAGCTGTAATATTTTTATTTGGAGTAGAGGCAGTGAAGTGGTATTCGGTTATTTATGTCATAGGATTTTTTGTCGCTTCGTTTATCGACACAACTATTGTTTGGACTTTTGCTGGGGTTACCATCGCATTTATGACCATTCCAAATTTAATTGGATTGTTGTTCTTACATCGAGAAATGAAACAAGAGGTTCGAAGTTTTTGGACGGAATATAAAATCCGATTTCCTGATGAAAAAAGTCCCAAAGGTTAATATCAATCCTTGATTCTAGCAATAATTCGGGCTGGTGAACTATCCGCCTCAATTTTAAGAGGAAGCGCTATTATTTCGATGGACTTGTTTAACGGGAGGTTGCTAAGATTGGTAAGATTTTCAAATAAAAGTATGTTATTCGATAGTAAAAGCTTGTGAACCAAATACGGCGAATGGTCTGGTGAAGGAGTATTCATGCCCAGTGCTTTAATTTTCTTTTCAACTAAGTAGTTTGCAGATTCTAAAGTAATAACTGGGTGATGATTGTAATAGTCAAAAGAATTATTCACGCTTGCATTCGTGCGAAGAATCACAATTTTATTTTCAATGTCATTTGATTTAAAGCGGTTAACAGATATGATTTGATCATCAAACGAATCAATAACTACAGCATCGCCAATAAAGTTTTGCAGGGGAATATTGCTTATGTAAGTTCTATCGTTTAGCATGTGAGCAAATCCATCAATGTGAGTCCCCGTATGCATTGATGTGGTTAATAAATAGTCGGAGTAACCATCTTTTTCAATCGACTTTATGCCATCTAGTTTAATCTTTGGATCTTCAAAATAGTGATGAAGGCTTGAGTTGATTGTCAGAGTTAAGTCGATGATTTCCATGGGTTAATTGTCGAGTTTGTTTCGAATTTTAGAATAGACTAAAGTAGATTAAACGATTCGGGGGTGCTAACTGCCGGAAAGAATAGCGTAACCCGCGTGCCCGACGGATTGCCTCCTATATCGTAAATATCCTCAATTTCAAAACCAAACTCATTGTTTTTTTTGTAAAACGCATTTAGTAAATCAAAGCGTTGATGAGTTATTTGTTGTCCTTTCGAAACATGATTTGTTTTTTTATTTTTTTCAGCCTCAACCCTTCCAATTCCATTGTCTTCAATCATACATAAAAGCTTCTCTTGAATAATTGAGAACGAAATAATTATATAGCCAATGGACGAGGTAAAAGCATATTTTACGGCATTCTCAATATGTGGTTGAATAAGCATTGGTGGAATGAAAAGCTGTGTTGTATCAATTTTCTTATCAATAGATATAGAGTAATGTAAGTTTTCTAAATATCTCATTTGCTCAACTCTTAAATAATTCTCAATATATTCTAACTCTTCACTTAACGAAATTACAGGTTTACTTGCATTGTCGAGCGTTTTGCGAATCATTGTAGCAAATTCTCCAATAAATTCTAATGAGTGTTCAATGTTATTCTCTAAAATATTGTATTGAAGTGAATTTAATGCATTAAATATAAAATGAGGATTCATTTGAGCTTGTAAAGCCTCCATTTTTAAAAGTGCCATTTTATCGTTGGTATTACTTCTTAACTCTTCGTTCTTTTTTATTTTTTTTATCCTCGAAGAATATATAAATAATAGTACCAATAGGGTTAGTCCAACATATACAATGTATGCATATGTGCTATTGTACCAGGGAGGTAAAATTGCAAAATCGATTTCTTTTACAGTATATTCTTGAGGATTATGATCGAAATATGCTTTGATCAATAATTTATAATTACCTGAATGGAGATTGGGCAGTACTATGTTTGATTGTCGGGAAGGTTGGTTATATGAGTGATGGTCTGGCAATAATCGATATTGGTAATTAATTTTCGACCGGTTTACAAGGTTTAAGCATTCGAAATTTAAAGAAATAGAATTGTGTGTTGATCTAAAGATGAATTTATTATTCGAGTTTATATTTGGTAAAAAATTTACATCATCAGGAATCCATTGATGATGTGGATTGGTTTTAAGTATTTGATTTAATTGAATGGTAGGTTTTTTATTGGAGGTTAAAATAATATTAGGATCAAAAAGGGTTAGTTTATAATCCGAAACAACCATTATTCGTCCAATTTTATCAATAGCGGCATCGGTTGATACAATTGCATTATAACCATCTCTATCATTCCAATTGGTAAACTTTGCATCTACCGCTGAGCCATTTTTGCGAAGAGTTAAGCATGTTAAGCCGTAGTCTGTGCCTATCCAAATCCTACCATTGTTGTCTTTGACTAACCATTCAATATTATTTCCTGGAAAGTCATGCCTTACCTCCCATTTTTCAATTATGTTTAAATTGTCATTGTGAAATGTTGTGTATAAAATATGTCCACTAATATCTGAAAGTAATAGTGAGTAATCGTCTAAAATTTCAATGCAGTTAATTGGTGTTTTGTGATATGAGTTTTTGATATTTACTGTTGAAATCCTATTTTTTAGATTTAAAAAATAGAGCCCTTTTACCACTGAGAAGATCCACCATCCGTTTTCAGTTTGAATAACTTTATCGACTTTCCAGCTAAAAGATGCTGATGCAATTTTGTGCTTTGTAATTGTATTATATATTGCTATTTCTTTTTTATTTGCGCATGCAAAAGTGTTATTTTTTAAGCAGAAAATACGTAAAGAATCTTTATGTAACGAGTTGGTTTGCAGCGGATTTATGTTTAAACAATCAAATAATTTCATTCCATCTGAAAAACTTAAACAATAACAATTAGTTGGAATGGTTTTTTTTGAATAAAGCTTTATCAAATCAAAAATTTGTTGATTGTTTTTTGGTTGACATTTATTTGCCGATAGCGCTAAAAGAGAATCTTTATTCTTCGCAGAAATATTTATTGGGAATTGAGTAAAGTTCTGGGAGTTAAAAATATAAATTCCTTGATCTTCTGTGCCAATAATTATACACTGATCGGGAGTGTGGTAATAGACAAATGAGATTTTTTGACTTGTAATGCCTAATTTTTTATAAGCAATAAATAGGAGTTTTTTTCTTTTGAATAAGTATAATCCATCATTTTCTTTTGTGATATTATATTTCGAAGCAAACCAAATAGAGCCATCAGGTTCATTAATCATATCAACACAATTCGAAATGATACTTAATTGATAAAACGGTTTTTTATTGTCTTTATCTTTGACATACAATGTGTTTTGTGATTGATAAATTCTATCGCCATTGTCAATGGTTGTAAGAATACTTTTTTCGTTTAAAAGAATTGATGTAGTGACTGAATTTTTCTCAAGATTGATTGTGTAAGTGTTCGAATTGAATGATGAGAATAGAATTGAACTTTCAGTTTCTTGAAAAAACCATTTTTTGTTTTTTTCGATTGAAACAGGAAAGTTTGTAAATAAATTATTTTTCAAAATTGAGACTCCCGAATCAGTGAGTACAATAATAACATCATGTTTTGGGGAGTAATAAATCTGATTAACAGAGTTACTAATAAGCCCATTGGTTGAGTTGTATTTTTTTATCTCACCATTAGTGAAAATGCAAAATCCATTGGATTGCGTTCCAATTAACATTTCATCTTTTGGAGTTATATCTAAACAAGTAATGTCATTATCAGGCAAATTGTCATTGGTTGTATAAGTGGTAAAGTTTTGATCAAGTTTGGTTAATCCTGTTTTGGTTCCAATCCATAAAAAACCTTGGTTGTCTACTTTAGCACAATGAACGGTGTTGGAGTTTAAATTATTTTGATTGTTGTAATTTATAGTTTGATATAATTGACCATAAATGGAGATTAACAAACCGGAAGTTGTCAAGAAAATAAGAACTAACTTAATTCGATTGTCCATCGAGCATTTCATTAAGTTTATCGATAACTATTTTGGTGTTTTTTTCAGATAAAGGTTGATTCATTTCTCCAAGAATAATGATTCCATTTTCTTTGTTTATCTCTGTAATGAAGTTCACATTCACAATGGAAGATCGATGTGAGCGTAAAAAATATCTGGCTGGAAGCATTTGTTCAATGTAGCCAAGTGTTTTAGATATGTGGAGTTTTTCTTTGTTTTTTTTGTAAACCCAAGTGTAGTTTCCATCAGCTTCCATGGCTACAATTTCGGTGAAGGCAACTATAAAAAAACCTTTAATGTTAGGAAGTAATAGTTTTCCTGAATTGTATTTAAGTAAATCAGCAGGAAGATCATTGTCGGCTTCTTGTGTCGAATCAATGCGATCAATGCAATTTAATAACTCTTTAATATTAATTGGCTTTAATAAATAATCACTTGCACCCATTCGTAATGCTTCAATAGCATAACCTTTATATGCCGTGATAACTACAACTTCAAAATTAATCTCTAAGTAATCAAATAATTCTAAGCCCCCTTGTACAGGCATCTCCATGTCGAGAAAAACAATGTCGGGCTTATGTTTATTTATTAATTGAATACCTAGTTTTAGAGAATTAGCCATGCCAACAACACAGATTCGTTCTTTAAAATAGAGTTCTATGATTTTTTCTAAGCTTCGTTGAGATGTGATTTCATCATCAATTATAACAGCTCGATGCATTTATGTTATTTTTCGTAAAAGAGGATTGTACTTTTAAATGTAATCCAAGATCATGATTTTTATAATCAAATGAAAATGTTTGATATTGAATTTTTATATAGTTTGATAATTAATATATGATAATTGTATGTTTTTTATTACTGTAAACGGCACAAGTACTTTTTGACGTTAAAAAAGCTGCATTTAAATGAATTATTTGCTTTTGGAATTTATTGAATCTATCTGTCAAGGGCAAAATTGGGGTTGAAATACCAAGCCGAAAACCTCGTTCATTTACTCAAACGGTAGTTTCGTATATAATTTGGAGGGTTCCACACATTGGGTCGATTTATAAAAAAAATCTTTATTAATATTGATACCAGACTCTAAATACAACGACAACAATAATATTAATAGTGTGTATGAAAGTATCAGGTGAATGTAGATGGTGCGGAGTAAAATATGAAATAAGAAGGAACGTATTTTATAGAAATGTAATAAATAGAGGTTATTGTTCTACCCAATGTAGAATCGATTCAGAAGGTAAATCGAAATTGAAAAGGAACAAAGCCGAACAATGCATAAGTATTGGAAAATTGAATTATTTATAAAGCAGATAAGATATTGAAAATATTAATTAGGCGTTTAACCAAGCCTACCCTAATTAATGCATGTAGTAGATTCCCGAAAAAGCCTGCTTTCCCAAAGAGCAGGCTTTTTTATTTTAATTTTTAACATGAAAGCAAAGACAAGAAGTTATAGGAAAATTGAAATACCGGAACAGTTTTTACTTTTGCAATTTCTAATTGCAATTCTAACCATTGTTATCGTTTTTATACGACTATAAATTGCGGTAATTTATTTGAAAAGGATTATCGAATTAATCTCGCAGTAATTTACAAAACACTTTATTCAATTGTTTTATATGCCAAAACAATTCCTGCGCATTCCGATTCGCTATCGGTAAAGTAATTAGGGGCGCTTATTTCAATTATTAGCTTAATTGTAGACTCGAAAGCAAACATTTTTGAAATTGTAAAGCCATCCGCAGCATTGTCATACAATACTGTTTTATTTTCATCATCTTCAATAATGCGAAAGTGAATTTTACCTAGTTTAGGTTTCCCGCATACCGCCATGTAGTATTGTCGGCCGCCATAAAATGTTTGATTAATATTTACTTTACGCTGTTTTTTCATTGAGAACGAACGCGACATTGAGCTCGATTTAAATCCTTTAGGCGCATCGCTGCATTTTTTTTCGTAGTCCTTGCAGTTTTGTGCATATGAATAAACTCCGCCGCTCAATAAAATCAACAGAAGTAAAAGGTGCTTATAAGTAGATATAATTTTTTTCATGCAGGTAAATTTGATTAATGTCAACTTTAAAAGTGAATTCATTTCAAATCCTTCACAATTGAAATCCTGATTTTCTTATTTAATCCATTTATTACGCACTTCATTTATTGCTTCACGAAGTGCGTCGTAGGCTACATTGGATTTAATAACATTTGATTTCCCTCCAATAATCACAACTCCATCGTATCTGTTTTTCACGGTAGCAGACGATTTCCCCCCAGTTAAACTATTAAAAGCCTCAATAACAGGTTTTAAGTCGGCCATTATTACTAGCTTCGATCTGTCATCTACATGTGCTTCTATCATTTCAATAAGCTGGTCGAGCACTAACTTTTGATCGCTAATTTTCTTCACTAACTGTGTGCTCGAAACGGTTTTATCATATGAGTTCATCACCAAATATAAACTTTCGATAACACAACCTGAGGATATTACGGCATAAGTGTTATGGCGTGATGTTTCATATAAATTGTCCATGGCCATTTCGTAAATCTCAGCAGACAATGCGCTCAGCGAGTCAATGTTGTCGAGGTTTTTAATAAATCGATCACGAAATTTCTTACTCATTGGGGGAAAGATATTTTGACTTTTACCTAAATCATCAATGGCTTTCAGATAATCGATCGACGCCCTCGATTGCTCAAAAACGATTGTGTATGCCAAATCAGCTAAATAAATCCCAATGGCAATGGATTGATCTTTCGAATTAACATACCTGTCGGTTCGTATGGTTTTTTGCATTATTCCAGGACTGTATTTTAATTGTCCGTAATTAACATACGATATGATTTCTTCGGGCGATGGCAATGAATACAATACCATTTCAAACGAATCGGTTTGATTATAAAAATTACCAATAGATGATTTGGCTTTTGCTTGATTGGTTCCCATTAAGAAGAACAAAAGAATACCTAATGGAAGAATGGTTTTAATAATTGATCTCATATAATTGGTTCTGTTGTTTAAATTTTTAGGTGTTTCCATAATTCTAAAAAGTTTACACAATATTATTAAATATTAGCAAACAAGCAATTCCTCCTTCTTGTCTGTTTTTCAATATAATTTCACCTTTATGACTTTCGATAATGGCTTTTGCAAATCCGAGGGAGCTTGCAGCTTCTAAATTACTGTCGGTTTGAGTGGAAAAGAAATCAAAATATTGCGAAGTATCTAGTTCGTTAATGGACACTTTTTCATTCTTAAAAATTATGGTTGTTTGAGTCGATTCATTTTTTGACTCAATAGTAATAGTGCCATAATCGGGACTTTGATTAATAATAAATTCTAATGCAGATAAAAGACAAGACATTAATAATTGATGCTCACCCATTAAAAACAGCTCGGTTTGCAAGTATTGATTGTTGATTTTTAGTTTTTTCTGTCTTATTTTTTCATCCAAATTAAAAAAACAAAATCCAATCAGTTTGTTTACATCAATTCGAGTTAGTTTTAGCTGAATGTTGGCCGAATGCAATGCTGTAACTCGCAGTGCTGTTTGTACGTAGCCTTCAAGCTTAACGAGTGAATTATCCACTCTATCAATTAATTGAGATAGTTTTTTCGAATCAACTCTATGTTTTAGTATTTGTAAGGTTCCAATAACTCCATGCAATGATCCACCAACCTGATGTCCTATGATATTAAGAAATTCATGTTTGGCATGTTCTAAACGAACTAAATCTTCATTGGTTTTTTGAAGCGTAATATTAGAATCGTTAAGCATTTGATAAGCAAATCGAATTTCTTCAGTTCGTTCATCAACTTTTTTAGCTAAATCGTTATTGAGTTGCAGTAATGCTTCTTTACTTTTCTTTAATTCGAGATGTACCCGAATACGAGCTAAAAGCTCTTGTGCATCGTATGGTTTTAAAACATAATCTTCGCCGCCAACCTCAAAACCTCTAACCATACTTTCGCGATCGGCTTTAGCCGTAACAAAAATAATTGGGATGGAAGCAAGTTTGGGTTTGCTTTTTATTTCAAGACAAACATCAAATCCATCTTGTTCAGGCATCATCACATCAAGTAAAATTAAGTCAAATGATGTCTCTTCGAGCCAATGAATTCCTGTTTTGCCATCTAGTCCAAACTCCATTTCATAACCGCTTTGGGCAAGTATTGTTGCGGCTACCTGAATGTTCTTCGGGTTATCGTCAATAATTAATATTTTACCGTTACTTGCCATATTCGGTTTTTATTTTGTATTAATGATGGAATCAATTTTAGTGATTTGCTTATTTGTTTCATCCACATTAAACGTATTTGCATTGTGAAGCAATTGTTGTGCCAAGTTTAATAATTCAAGATCATGCTGCGTTTCAGACGCTTGTATAAGATGATTTGCAATCTTTATCGTATTTTTAAACGAAGGATATTGTTTAATAGTTTCCCATTGGTTGAAAAATATTGATTTAAATTCGTCGATTATTACTTTACGAATAGTTGGATCTGTTTTAGGAATTTTTTCAATTGAGTTTAAATCGGGTTTTTGTAGTTTGCTTAGTGTTATAAATTCAGCGAAGGTGTTTAGCAACGATGTTTGATCCCATGGAGCATTTAAGTAATGAATTCGCGATGAATTATCAGCGTTTTCTACTTTTGATTCCTGCGAAATGGCTAAAATAAAAACAGATTCTTTAAACGACGCATGAACTTTCATTTGATTCACCACATTGGTAAATGTTTCTTCA
>JBBQUP010000111.1:0-10415 GCA_038212305.1 Bacteroidales bacterium | reverse complement strand
GGGGGATTAGGTCATCCATTTGAACGGACTTAATTTTGAGTAGCACAAACTAAAAAAAATTAAAATGCAAACCATTGAATTAAATGGCACCATTAGAGAGGCCATTGGCAAAGCTGCCAGCAGAGAATTACGTCGCGCCGAATCAGTACCTTGTGTATTGTATGGGGGTAAAGAAAACCTTCATTTCTCTGCAGAAGAGAAAGAATTTAAAAAATTAGTTTACACTCCCAATGTGTATATCCTGAATTTGAATATTGGAGGGAAATCAATCCAAGCCATTCTTCAGGACATTAGCTTTCACCCTGTAACTGAAAAAATTCTTCACATCGATTTTCTTCAAATATCAAACGACAAAGCTATTACCATTGAAATCCCAGTTAAATTGAATGGGTTAGCAGAAGGTGTTAAATCAGGAGGTAAATTGCAACTTGAGATTCGCAAATTAAAAGCTAAAGGATTGCCTAAAAATCTTCCTGATACATTAGATATCAACATCGATCACCTTGGTCTTGGTAAAACCATCCAAGTTAAAGAATTGAAATACGATAATCTTGAGATCTTGAATGCTAAAAATGCCGTTGTTGTTTCGGTTAAACTAACCAGAGCAGCAAGAGCAGCAGCTCAAAAAGGTTAATTCATTTAAAAATTAATATAAGCCTCCATATATATTTTTGTATGGAGGCTTTGCTTTATAGGTCATTAACTAATGCTTTTTCATACTTTAGCAAGTAAAATAATTCAAGTTCAATGGCTAATCCTTGGTTCTCTAAATATCTATCACCGAAAAAAACTCATCGAGCTCCTTCTATGAAATTTTTAATTGTTGGATTAGGAAATATTGGTTCTGAATATGTTAGCACTCGTCATAACATTGGCTTCGACATACTAAGCCATTTATCTCATCAAGAAGAACTTACGTTCGAAGAACGACGATTAGGTGCATTGGCAACCTACAAACACAAAGGACGGACGTTGCTATTGCTTAAGCCGAACACTTTTATGAACCTAAGCGGTAAGGCAGTTCATTATTGGATGCAAGCCGAAAAAATTCCACTAGAGAATATTTTAATTTTGGTTGATGATTTAGCTTTACCATTTGGAAAAATTCAAATTAGACCTAAAGGCGGAGATGCCGGACACAATGGCCTAAAAAGCATTCATGAAACACTTGGACATAGCAATTATGCCCGATTGCGCTTTGGTTTAAGCGATAATTTTCCGCGCGGCCGACAGGTTGATTATGTGTTAGGAAAATGGGAACCTGACGAAAAAGAGCAACTTCCCGAACGAATTAATATGGCAATTAACATGATTAAAAGTTTCGCCACTCAAGGCCTATCATTAACCATGACTCAGTATAACAATCAATAGTCGCTACCAATTATTATTGAAGTATTTTGATACTTACCATGCACACTAAAAGAGACTAAATGAAACTGAATGAACCCGTACGCATAGATAAATTTTTATGGGCTGTTAGGTTATTCAAGACTCGAAGCCTAGCAGCCGAAGCTTGTCAAAAAAGCAAAGTGCTGATGGATAACATGCCAGTTAAACCCTCACGAATAATTAAACCTGGCGATGTCATATCGCTTAAAACACCTCCAATCATTCGAAGTTATAAAACGCTTCAAACCATAGGCAACCGCATGGGAGCCAAATTAGTACCCGAATTCATCCAGGATATTACCTCAGCGGATCAACTTAATTTATTGGAGATGGCTAAATTGGCTTCGTCTATGGGCAGGCCACGAGGATTAGGGCGACCAACGAAAAAAGACCGTCGCGATTTGGATGATTTAATGGATTCGGATAGCGATTGGGAATAACAAATCTGATTCCGTCGGAAGCTGAAATAGAAATGAATAACTGTCATCAACTGCAAATAACACCATGATCATAGCTCAACAAAAACGGAACGAAAATATCATTGAATATATGCTATACATGTGGCAAGTGGAAGATATTATTCGAGCGAGCAACTTAGATATTAAAAAAATCGATCAAACAATAATTCCATCATACAAAGCTGAACCAGATAAAATCATAGCTATTAGAGACTGGTGGGAAAGTCTTGCCGAGATGATGAAAATTGAAAAAAAAGAAACATCAGGACATATTCAGGTCATTACTAATTTAATGAATGAAGTAAATAAGCTTCACACAATGCTCTTACGCAGCACCCGAATGGCAGTATATATCAATGCATATCAACGATCACTTCCCCACATCCGTCAGTTCGAACTAAAAAGTGCTGCTCCTTTTAGCAACGATATTGAATGCTGTTTAACAGCCATTTACAGCACATTTCTCTTGAAACTATCTAATAAAAAAATCAACCCCGAAACACAGCAAGCATTGGAATCGATGACTTCATTTTTATCACAACTGGCAAGAAATTTCAAGCTTTACGAAGAGGGTGATCTGGAACTTGATAAATAAAAGGTGTATTTCTGAATCTAAACTTTATTACTACTAATCCTTCCGAACCACCTCCGCCGATTTTTGGCAACCCAACTATAAACCCATTTTTTTAGTTGCAAAGGGAATAGCTTGCTCAAATAACCAAGCAACTGATAGGGAAATTTCGTGTCAAGCAATAACTGCTCAATGGCTTCAACACCAAAAAAACTTTCTCCTTTACGTTTATAAATAGCCGCATCAACAATAGGCTCAATCGTTTTTTCACCTTGAGGGTTAAGATTAGAACCGAGGTTAATATCAATACATTCTAACCCATTTGAAGGGCTATTATTGCTAGCAATCTGTGCAAAAGCAGAGCACATTCGACAATCACCATCAAAATACAATTGACTTTTAAACTCCGTATTCATTCAACAGTTTTAATCTTAACCGTTGAATGATGCTTTTTGTTTAGAGGTTCTGCTCGGAAAGCATTATTTCATTCTATTACAATTAAATAACTTGGCTTTTATAGATGCCAAATGCAAGGGAAAAGAGAAAATATTACAGAACCACTTGACTTATTAAATTTTAAATTCCCCGTGAGGGGATAGATAATAAAACTGCTTAAATTTTCTTGCAAAGACTAATTATCGATTTAAAATAACATCCACCCGGCGATTAACCATTTTAATGCCTCTTGGCGATAATTCATTTGTAGGTGAAATCAAATCGCTATCACCGCGCTGTTCTATAGTAATTCGCGATGCAGAAATACCCAAATCAGCAATTAAATATCGCATGCATGCCTCAGCACGAATCCTACTTAATTCAAGATTTTGAGCAGCGGTACCTTTTTCGTCGGCATTTCCAACGCAATGAATTTTCCATGCTGGGTTTTTAATCAACAATACGGCAACTTCTGCCAAATCAATTTTTGCTTGCGTGTCCAAAATCGATTTTCCTTCATCAAAAAATACCGGTGTGGTATTATCCGGGCCATACTTTTTAATTAAAGTATTAATAATAAATACAGTATCGTGCTTAATCGGTCTGGCATCAGCATATTGCTTCACCTGCTCCTCAAGTTGAATAACTTCATCTAATAAAGGATCTTTTTTAGGAGCACCAAATATATTAAAGCCGTAATTACGGTAAGTCCAACGTGTATGCCGCGTATTGCTTTTGCCAATTTTAAAAGCTAAATTAAACGATGTATACCAGTACCTATCATTTAGACTTCCGCTGAGTATATTATCCAAATTATCTTCAATCATGTATCTGAAAGTCGATACCAGACCTAAGTCAATTCGATTATTCACCCGGTATAGCATTCCTAAGCCAATTGGCACAAACACCTCGTGCTGACGAGCTTTTTTCACCGAAGGATCAAACAAATCATATCCTAATACCATGTTGCGAAGCTCTGAAATGTGTGCTTCGGAACCACCTTCCATTAAATCACTCACTAGAACAACTTTATCTGTTGCCTCATGGTACATTTTCGAACGAAAAGCAGTAACTCCAGCACCAATTTTAACATAGTAGTCCCATCGGTCGTTAATAGGACCAGGAAATGCCAACAACTGATTTAAGAACATTACTCCAGAAAAGGAATAATCATACGAATCGCCTCTAAAATAAAAATCCCCTTTTGAACCATATAAATCGCCCTTCAGCATTTGAGCATCAACAGCAAATACAGGTCCAAATTGCCTACTCACAATAATATTAGGTGCAAATTTCCAATTCTTATCGGGGAAAAGAACATAATGGGTTAAATCGGTATAAGAAATCATTGGGCCAAACCCAATTGAAATTGCCCAATTATTAAACTCCTTTTCCTTTGAGTAACGCATGTTTTCATCAATGAGTCGCTCATCGGTTGAAAACTGTCCATAACTTATTAAGGGAACAAAATAAAGTAAAGCCAAAGCCAACCTATATTTCGTTATATAATTTACAATCATTCTATTATTCCTTTATCATGAATATATCAACCCGACGATTCACTAAATGCAACCCCCTTGGCTTTAAATTCTTAGTATCAGATAACAATTCTGATTCACCTTTTGGATCCGTTTGAATACGATCAGCTTCTATCGCAAAATCTTTAACCAAAACGTCCTTCACACTATTGCATCGACGGATACTTAATTTCACATTGTAATCATCAGCGCCACGTTCGTCGCAATATCCAACTACCAATATTTTTGCTTCCGGATTTTTTCTCAATGCCCGTGCAATTCTAGAAATTGTTTTTTGAGAGGCAGATGTTACAATTGATTTATCAAACTCAAAAAATACGGATGCATTAATATCTTCGAGATGTTCAATAATAACATTGTTTATAACTGTTGTATCAGCGACAACTGTATCATTTGCAGCCAAATACTCCAACGTTTGTTTTAAACTATCGAGTTTCTGAGCCAATGGATCATTTTCGCGTTGACGCTTGAATGAGAAATTAATGTCCTTATAAGTCCAAGAGGCATGTCGCTTATCTTTTTTGCCAAATTTGTATGTCAAACCAAAAGTAGACGTTGCGTACGAGTCGTTATCAGCACCACTCATGTTAACATCTAGATTATCCTGATTAACAGTTCGAAGCATTAATTCAAAGCCCACATCAAAAGTTTTACTCATCCGATATTTAACGCCAAGCCCAAAAGGAACAACAATTTCTGTTTTACGTTTTTCTTTTATTGATGGATCGATGCGCGAGTAACCCTCTGCTAAAAAATCGTTCTGCTTCCAGCCATATGGCGATGGATATCCATCGATGTAAGGATAAACATCACCTACTTGCATAGGATCATTGGGTTGAATTATATTTCCATTAAAACCAGTTTGTTGAATTAAAGTGCGCTGTGTGCTGCGAAAAGCCACTAACCCAAATCCTAATTTAGCATAGATGTTCCATTTGTCGTTGATAGGCCCAAAAATGGCTAATTGATTAATGTTGCAGGTTAAATTAAGTGTGGCATCAATTAAATCGCCTTTGAAATAACGATCATTTTTTTCGCCATACATATTAGCATAAAAAACTTGTGCATCAATAGCCCAAGGCCTATTAAACTGCTTGCTTACCATTAATGTAGGGGTCAGTTTAAAATCGTGAGTAGGAAGAAAAGTATAATCAATTACATCTGTGTAATAAACTATTGCACCACCACCTATGGTAATCGACCAAGTATTGTACTTGTTTCCTTTTCGATATATCTGTTCTTCTTCAAGACTACCAAAATCAATTTGTGCCAACGTAGGTAATGCTGTTAAAACGTACAATGCAACGATTAACCAAACCCTGTAAATGTTATTCATATAACTATAATTTGTTTTTCAATACTGAAACCAATTTGCTAGAAAATTTACTGATTACTGAAACACTAAACTATTCTAACGAGTTTGCAACATTCTGATATTAAAAACATTACAGCCAAGTAATAGATTCTCCCAGCCCTAAAATCAATTAGAAACCAATTGCTAGAATGGTTATTACTACCCTATAATTTCGATTGGTAAACCTTAATTGAAAAATAAAATTACTCTATATCAATAACGTCTGTCCTATAAGTTATCTTTTTTCCACTAAAGAAACCTTTTATTGGACGAACAGTGGATTATAATACATGAAATAAATAGCATTAAAGTCCAAAATGCGACATAAATGACTTTACAAAATATATATAATGAAAATTGTTTTTATACTACGCATTTATCTCTATTAAAAACAATGCGATCATACGTATTCTGCTAATTTACAGAATATTACGAATAATTAGCAAGCAACAATATAAAAACCTAAATTTTATGTTTAAAAAGCTCTAAACCCTTTTTCAACCAAATTTTATAACTATTTATATCGGGATCGTATGATTTTGATTCCAGTAATTCATTCTCATCATAATCCAAGATGACATAATGAGGCTGACTATTTCTATTGAATCGTTCTATTTGAAAATCACTCCATTTATTTCCTATTGTAACAATCTCTTTGCCCGTTGATTTTGAAACATATTGTTTGTCCTTAGGTAAATCAATCCGCAAATCGACATAAAGCGAAACTAATACATAATCATTCGTAAGTATTTGCTTAATCTCATTATCGGACCAAACCTTATCTTCCATTTTCCTGCAATTCACACAACCTTTACCCGTAAAATCAAGCAATAAAGGCTTATTTACTTTCTTTGCATAAGCTAATGCATTTTCGAAGTCGTCAAATGCAGGAATACCTTGAGGGCCATAATGCATATGATCGGGCAATCCAGAACTTAATCCAGAGACATTCAGAAGGTTTACTTCTGGCCCATCATTGCCAACACCCCATGGCGATTCGGCATACTCTTTAGGAGGTGGAAAACCACTAATTAAATTAACAGGAGCTCCCCATAAGCCGGGTATCATATAAACTGTAAAACCAAAAACGGTTAATGCTAACATAAACCTTGAAACAGGAATATATTCCATTGGTGAATCATGAGGAAGTCTTATTTTGCCCAATAAATAAAACCCTAATGCGGCAAAAACCACAATCCATATTGCTATAAAAACTTCGCGTTCGAGAAGATGTAAATCCAAAACCATATCGGCAATAGATAAAAACTTAAAGGCAAAAGCCAACTCTAAAAATCCCAAAACTACCTTAACCGAATTCAACCAACCACCCGATTTGGGTAGTGAGTTCAAGTAACCTGGAAACGCAGCAAAAAAGGTAAAAGGAATAGCAATACCTAACGAAAACCCAAGCATCCCAATTACAGGTGCCGAACCACCTTCGCGAGCCGCTTGCACAATTAAAGATCCCACAATTGGTCCTGTGCACGAAAATGAAACCAAAACCAAGGTAAAAGCCATAAAGAAGATACCAATTAAACCACCTTTATCAACTTTTTTATCTGCTGCATTTACCCAAGTACTTGGCAAAACAATTTCGAATGCGCCAAAAAAGGATATGGCAAATACAATAAGTAAGATAGCAAAAAAGAGATTAAACCATGGATTTGTTGACAATGCATTTAATGAATCAGCACCAAAAATGGCAGTAACCACAGTGCCAAGTAAAACATATATGCCAATAATGGATAATCCAAATACCGCAGCATTCTTAATTCCATCTGCTTTACTTTTACTTTGCTTGGTAAAAAAGCTAACAGTCATTGGAATCATTGGAAAAACACAGGGAGTTAACAATGCAGCTAAACCACCTAAAAAAGCTAACAAAAATATAGCCATATAACTTTTAGGCTGTTCCGAATTGCTTTGAGCTGATGGTTCTAAGCTCGTTTGAATTGAATCAGATAAGTTAGTATTAGTTGGAATAACTATAGGTCTAGCGATTTCAATGATAGTTTCTTCCTTGGTATCTATTGCTTTTGAAACCTCAGGAATTATATCAAGCGTAAACTTAATAATATCTGGAGGAAGGCACTGCTCATCGTTACACACCATGAATTCCACATGCCCATTAAGCTTAAATGATGAGTTAGAACTTAATTCGATAACCTGCGATATTTTTGCATTATTTTTAAAAAAGGCTAATTCAACCCCAAAAGAATTGTCGAAATGCTTTTCGGGTAAAGGTGTTTCAATTACACCCCCACTCAACTTAAATGTTGATGAGTCCTTTAGAACTAAAGAGGTTGGAATGGGGCCATCAGCTGCCAGATAAGCAGAATAAACATGCCAACCTTTATCAATTTTGGCGTTGGCAACAACTTCTATTTTATTGTTATCAATGCGGTTATACGAAAAACTCCATTTAACTGGTTGCTGTATTTGCGACATCAACAACCCTGAAACCATTACAAACAAAAATACCAAACCTTGTTTCATAATCTTAATATATCAATTAATCCTACTAAACGATACAACATGAGTTATCTCTATTAATTTTTCACTATCAGAATTAGATACAAAAAACTCATTACCTGACATATTTCAAAAATTAAATCAGCCTGAAACAAATATAACATCATTTTAGGAAAAAAATAAATAAATTTAATTATTTATATATGTATATGTATAAATTTAGTAGCGTATTTATACCCAGCCAAATAAAGTATGAACCAACAAAATACTAATGCGAATTACTCACATGATATAATTTTGCAATTAAACCAATAACTGAACGAAGAAAAGTGAGAATTCTATTAATCTGAGATTTGCTTAAACAAAAAAAACCGGCTTTAAAGGCCGGTCTCTTTTACAATTTCATTCAATCTATACTCAGTAACACTGAGTGATTCAGAAGGTACAATTTTTAAACCGAAAGAATATTTCATCTTCCATTTTAATTCCTTAGACGGAAATCCCTGCTTTAAAAAAGCATAAACAAATGGATGTACCTTTAGGGTCAATTTCGTATTTTTGTGCTCTTCAACAAACAACCGGACGTCGTTTTCAATGGCATCAGTCACACCTATTGAGGGTGAAACTTTACCTGTACCTGAACAAGCCGAACAAACCTCATCGGTTTTAATATTAAGTTCGGGGCGCACTCGTTGCCGAGTAATTTGCATTAATCCAAACTTAGTAAGTGGTAAAATATTGTGTTTAGTTCGATCGTTAGCCATGGCATCTTTCATTCGTTCATAAACGAGCTGACGATTGTCATTGCTTTGCATATCAATAAAATCCACTACAATAATACCGCCCATATCGCGCAATCTTAATTGCCGGCCAATTTCTTCGGCAGCAGCTATATTCACTTCCAGAGCATTTGTCTCTTGGTCGGAAGCTGATTTGGTACGGTTACCACTATTCACGTCGATAACGTGTAAAGCTTCGGTATGTTCAATAATTAAATAGGCACCACTTCGAATAGAGGCAGTTCGTCCAAACAAAGTTTTTATTTGTTTGGTTATACTGAACTGTTCAAACAAGGGAGCCGTTCCTTTGTAATGCTTAACAATACCCTCGCGTTCGGGGGCAATTAAGGCTACGTACTCTTTAATCTCACGATAAACTATAGGATCGTTTACCATGATGCTGTTAAACGATGGATTAAGAATATCTCTAAGCAATGAAGCTATTCTTCCCAATTCACCAACTACCAAACCTGGAGCTTTAATATCTTTAATGCGAGCAGTTGAATCTTCCCAATGGCTAATTAATATCCTTAGTTCTTTATCGAGTTCTGCAACGCGTTTATTTTCGGCAACAGTACGTACTATGATGCCGTAATTTTTAGGTTTTATGCTGAGCAATAACTTTTTCAGCCTTGTTCGCTCCTCGGCCGATTCAATTTTTTGACTTACCGAAACTTTATCAGAGAAAGGCATTAACACTAAGTTTCGGCCTGCAATAGATAATTCGGAAGTTAAACGAGGACCTTTGGTAGAGATGGGTTCCTTGGCTATTTGCACCAAGATTTCTTGTCCAGATACTAAAACATCACTAATAGAACCTTCTTTACTAATGTCATTTTCCGGTTTTAGTTTGCTGAAAGGCACGACTCCCTTTTTAGAAGAGACGTTTTTGAGGAATTTCTGCAACGAACGAACTTGTGGCCCTAAATCGAGATAATGCAAAAATGCATCTTTCTCATATCCAACATCCACAAAAGCAGCATTTAACCCAGGCATGATTTTTTTTACCTTAGCAAGATAAATATCACCAACCTGAAATTGAATATTACTTTGTTCTTTGCGAAGCTCAACTAAACGTTTATCCTCCAATAACGCTATGGTCATTTCTTGAGGAGTCACATCAACAAACAGTTCTGCACTCACAAAAATAAATTTCTAATTTCAAAGAACGATTAAATACAACAAAGAACAAACAAGAAGCGAAACTTCCTATTTGTTCAGAAAAAATTACTTCGTCAAAAAACTATTTTTTCTTTTTGTGACGATTTTTTCTAAGTCTTTTCTTACGCTTATGCGTAGCCATCTTATGTCTTTTTCTCTTTTTTCCACTTGGCATGGCAAAATGTTTTAATGAATGATTAATTACTTAACGTTGTTCTTCACTTTCCCAGTAAAAGATTTTGAAGGCTTAAACGATGG
>JBBQUP010000110.1:0-10519 GCA_038212305.1 Bacteroidales bacterium | reverse complement strand
TTGTACAACAATACATTGATGCTCGAACGATTTATGTGCAGGTTTGCTATTAATCCAAACACTGCTAAAAATCAAAAAATTGTCAAAGAACTATTGGAATACGGCAAAATTGCCGCTTAAAATCTAACGGACTATTGATATTTACGTTTGATTTGAAATATTAAAAAGTCGAAGGAATAAGAATCTCACACCACAGCGAAATAAATATTTAAAAAAGGATGAAATTTAATGGGTTAGGGATTTGGTTATTTGAATAAAAATGACGTATTTTGCGCACTGTTTGAAAAACGTACTCGAAAAATATTCACAGAAATGTCTAAAGTCTGTCAAATAACTGGTAAAAGCTTTATGGTGGGAAACAATGTTTCGCACTCAAAAAGAAGAACAAAAAGACGGTTCGAACCGAACTTGTTTTATAAACGATTTTTTCTACCATTAGAAAATCGTTGGGTTGAATTACGTGTAACCGCTGCAGGTTTGCGAGTAATCAATAAAGTTGGAATTGATGCGGCTCTTAAAGATGCCAAAACCAATGGATTTATTAACAAATACTAACAAGCACCACAAATGGCTAAGAAGAGCAAAGGAAACCGCATTCAGGTTATTCTTGAGTGCACCGAGCATAAAGAGAGTGGCGTAGCTGGTACATCGCGTTATGTAACCACTAAGAATCGCAAAAATACTCCTGATCGCATGGAGAGAAAAAAGTATAACCCAATTTTGAAGCGCGTTACAACACATCGCGAAATCAAATAAAGTATAGAAAACCATGGCAAAGAAAGTAGTTGCATCGTTACAAAAAGGAGCCGGAAAAGGGCACACTAAAGCAATTAAAATGGTTAAGTCTGAAAAAACAGGTGCTTACTCATTTAAAAGCGAGATCGTTACAAACGAGACCGTAAAAGAGTTCTTCGATAAAAAATAAAGTTTTTATTGCGATATTTAAACAAAAGCTTCCTCTGATAGGAGGCTTTTGTTGTTTTAAGATAAGCGTTTAATTACATTTAGTACTTTTAGTGCCTTAAATAATTATCAAATGGGTTTGTTTAGTAGCTTTTCGAAAGCAAAAAAAGAAGATTTAGATAAAGGATTGGCTAAAACCAAGGAGAGTGTTCTAAAAAAACTATCTCGTGCAGTTGTTGGTCGTTCAACCGTTAATGAAGATGTTCTCGATGATTTGGAAGAAATTTTGATTACATCGGATGTTGGAGTAAATACAACATTGAAAATCATTAAACGAATTGAAGATCGCGCTGCTAAAGAGAAATTCTTAAATACCTCCGAGCTCAACTCTATTCTTCGTGATGAGATTGAAGCACTTTTACTCGAAAACAAACCAGATCAAGTTAATAATTACGATTTAGTTGACGCACCCAAACCATATGTGATTATGGTAGTGGGTGTTAATGGTGTTGGAAAAACCACCACCATTGGCAAATTAGCCTATCAGTTTAAGCAAGGTGGAAAAAAGGTGGTTTTAGGCGCTGGAGATACGTTTCGTGCAGCTGCAATCGACCAGCTAGAAATTTGGGCAAAACGCGTTGACGTGCCTATTGTCATGCAACAAATGGGGGCTGATCCTGCATCAGTTGCTTTTGACACGCTTAGTTCGGCTGTTACTTCAAATGCCGATGTGGTAATTATAGACACAGCAGGACGTTTGCACAACAAAATCAATTTGATGAACGAGCTGTCGAAAATAAAGCGAGTGATGCAAAAAGTGGTGCCCGATGCACCACATGAAGTATTGCTTGTGTTGGATGGATCGACTGGTCAAAACGCATTTGAACAAGCTCGTGAGTTCACCAAAGCCACTGAAGTAACAGCTTTAGCCATTACAAAATTAGATGGTACTGCAAAAGGTGGTGTTGTGATTGGTGTGAGTGATCAGTTTCAAGTACCCGTAAAATATATTGGCATTGGAGAGGCGATGACCGACTTGCAACTATTTGATAGTAAGATTTTTGTAGAGTCTTTATTTAAGTAATAGTTTTACTTTTTGATATTTCGGAGTGATGGCAAAAAAGAGGCAAGTGAAGGTGGATGTAATCACCATGGGATGTTCTAAAAATCTGGTTGATAGCGAGTTTCTAATTAAGCAGTTTCAAACTGGAGGATTTAAGGTGGAACACGATCCTGAAGTATCAAAAGGAGACATTGTTATTATTAATACCTGCGGCTTTATTGGCGATGCCAAAGAGGAGTCGGTCGAAACCATTTTGCAATTTGCCGAAGCCCGAAAAGCGGGCAAAATCGATCAACTCATTGTCATGGGCTGCCTTTCGGAGCGCTACTTTGGAGAATTAAAAACCGAACTTCCCGAAGTCGATAAGTTTTATGGAAAATTCGAGTGGAAGAAGATTGTTGAAGATCTTGGACTAGAATTTCGTCCTGATTTGCGCAACGAGCGTAGCTTAACCACTCCCGATCATTATGCCTACTTAAAAATATCTGAAGGCTGTAATCGTGCCTGTAGTTATTGTGCCATTCCGTTGATTACGGGCAAACATCAATCACGCTCAATCGAAGATTTAATTGATGAAACACAAAATCTTGTTGCTAAAGGAGTTAAGGAGATACAAGTAATTGCTCAAGATTTAAGTTATTACGGCATTGATTTGTATAAAAAGCCGATGCTTGCCGAATTAATTCAGCAGTTATCAGCGATTAATGGTTTGGAATGGATTCGTTTGCACTATGCCTATCCAGCAGGATTTCCGTTGGATGTATTAAAAGTTATTGCTCAGCATATTAATGTGTGTTGTTACATGGACATTGCGCTTCAGCACATTTCGGATAATATGCTAACTAAAATGCGTCGTGGAGTAACCAAACAACAAACCTACGATTTAATTGAAAGCATGCGACGCGAAGTGCCTGGAATTCACTTGCGTACTACATTAATTGCTGGGCATCCAGGTGAAACAGAGGCTGATTTTGACGAATTAAAACAGTTTGTGCAGGATATGAAATTCGAACGTTTAGGTGTGTTTGCTTATTCGCATGAGGAGGATACATACGCCTTTAAGAACTATAACGATGATGTGACTGATGAAATCAAGCAAGCTCGTGTTGATGAACTTATGGAGCTTCAAAATGTGATTAGCAGAGAATTGAATCAGCAAAAAATAGGACAAACCTATAAAGTGATCATCGATCGTGAGGAGGATGGTTATTTTGTTGGAAGAACCGAATTCGATAGCCCCGAAGTAGATCAAGAGGTGATTGTGAACTCCGATAATCTGACTATTGGGGAGTTTTATCAAGTGAAAATCACCGAATCAGACGATTATGATTT
Organism: Bacteroidales bacterium; assembly: GCA_038212305.1. Lineage (GTDB taxonomy): Bacteria > Bacteroidota > Bacteroidia > Bacteroidales > Marinilabiliaceae > JBBQUP01. The sequence goes on along the minus strand of JBBQUP010000110.1, from coordinate 7,221 downwards.
AATTGGTGTGGCCATTAAGTATTGAACCATCACTTTAACACATAATCTTCATTAATTGAGGATTCCTCCTTTAAAAAAATAATTACTAGGATTATTATCCCAAATGCCAAGTATCCCGCATAGGTCATGGAATGAATAATGCCAACCTTGTCTTTTAGATAACCTATTATCAAACTTCCAACTGTCATCCCTGCACCTGAAAAAAAACTCCAAATAATAGTTTGAGCAGTGGCATGATTTCCTGCAGGCAACACTTGATGCAAATAAGTAACTACTCCTACGAGAAAAAAAGAGAGGGTTAAGCCTTGGAAAGCTCCCATAAGCAATCCGGTGGTTATGGATGGGAAAAATCCATAGATCATTAATCGAATAAGCATTATGGTTAATGCGATGATTATAACCAGTTTAGATCCTATTAATCGAACCAATCGTGCACCATAAAAGAAGAATGGCAACTCGCTTATCGCCATAATGGCATAGGCTAAACCAATAATGGAACTATTCGCTTTTAATTCTGTAAAATAGAGGTTGGTAAACGAAAATACCGGACTACACGCCATACCATATAAAACAAGAATGGGGATAACCATCATGACCTTCCTATTTTTAAAAATTACTTTAATTGAAGTTTTGTTTGGGTGTGGTTTAAAGCGGGTTAATTCGTTTTTTGGAATTCGTATTAATGGAATTAATAAAGCAAATAAAGCTGCTGAGATATAAAAACTTGCTGACACATTAAAATAGAGAAAAATAAAACCGCCAAGAAAAGAGGCAACCGCCCAACCAAGGGAACCCCATAAACGGAATTTCCCATAATCATACTCTCGATGAATTTCCGAAAACTGTGTGCCTAAAGCATCGGTCAATGCGCCAATTGGATGATAAAAAAAAGTTAAGAGCACAAGATAAATCAATATAAGCTCAAAGTTACGGATATATCCTAGAAAGAACATTAATGCAGCTGTAGCAACAACTAAAATTTGAAGCGTAGGTCTAATTCCTTTTTTTTCAGCAACAAATCCCCAGATTGGAACAAATAAAAATAGCATGGCTTGAGCTAAGCCATTAATGATTCCTATTTGTAATCCTGTAAAATTGTTCTCCTCTAAAAAAACATTGTAAAAAACTCGCCAAAAGGCAAATCCCATGTAAGAAAGGAGATAGATTAATTTTATTTTATTTCCTGTTAGCGACATGGTATATTTTTTCTTCAATATCACAGACTATTTTTATAAGTTGCTGTATTTGATAATTTTAAATAGTGTTATCTAAAGTATCTACTTCCTAGTTTTTCGAGAGTACTTTATCTCTTTAATTGACTCTTTTCGGGTAATCAGCATAGGAAAGGCGACACCAGCAGCCAATGCAAACAGAATGAAAAATGTTTTCAAGCCATTGTTAACAGTTTGAGCCAATACTTCATTGTAGGTGGGCGTATTTAAATTGCCTGCTAAATGGATAAAACCCAACATCATGCGGTAAGCGAAAACTCCAGGAACCATCGGGATCACAGCCGGAATGGCAAATACCATAGGTGGTGCATGTTTATTGTAGGCTGCAAATAGACTTAATAAACCTATTACCGACGCACCTGCTAGCGTTGCCAAAACAATTCCCGCATCTGCGCTTAAAATCAATACCTTAGTCAATCCTCCTAATGCACCTAAAACCGCAATTATCCAAAGCGTGCGAACTGGTACATTAAACAATATGGCAAAGCCCAACGCTGCAAAACCAAGCCAAATTCCCTTTTCGAAAAATAGTAACCAATCCATAGTTTACAAGTGATAAATGAGCATAGCTGTTAATAATCCTAATGCAATGGCAAACGAGATAATGAGTCCATGCACACCTCTTATTGTTCCATTCATGATATTGCCATCTATTAAATCTGAGAAACTATTGATCAGCGGAACACCAGGAATAAGGAATAGCACCGATGTAGCAAATGTATGCTCTGCGGTAGGACTGGAGCCATATCTTAAATAAAATCCAGATAGTAGCGACGCAGTTAAAGCTCCCATGAAAATACAGAGGTAGGTGTTAAACTCTCGTTTGACAAATTCCTGTCGGATAAAAAGACCCGCAAACGTTGCTCCAAAAGAAATGAGCATATCCATCCAGTTACCACCAAAGAGTCGACAAAATGAGGCACCGGCTAATGCAACCAACGATAAGATAACAAGGCGAGGGTAATGGGGCAATGCAAGCAATCGATCCAGCTCTTGTTCAATTTTATCCACACTCCATTTTTCTTCAATAACTCTCCAACTCATCCGACTAATGCCTGAGGCTACCCGAAAATTCACCCCATGTGGAGATGTTCTTTTTATGCTGTTAAAAAAATGCTGATCGGCCTCGTTATGAACAGTTATCATCAATGCCCTATTGGTTATTAACAATTCAATGTTATAACCAAAGGACGATGAAATTCGATCGATAATAGTTCTAATGCGCAAGCTATTAGCCCCCGAACTCATTAAAGCAGAGCCGATTTCGAGTAGAATAGAGCCCAAGTCTTCAATTTCCTTTTTCTTCGAATGTTGCATGTTGCATTCGTAATTTATTGTTAGATCACAAAAATAGGTCTATTAAGAGGGATAGGACGTTAAAAAAATGAAAATTATTGGATTTCGGGTTATTTATTTCAACTTATGATTTTGTCACAATTAATCAAAGCCATACCCAAAGAGCAAAATTAAGGAATAACGACTTAATTGAGAACTATTTAATAGCACATGATACATATTAAAATAACAAGGCAGAAATAAAATATTTCTGCCTTGTTATTTTAATATGTAATTCAATGTCGTTTAGCTAAGCAGAAGGTATTTTCATTCCCCCGAAGGGGTTGAATTTCGATAACCGTTGGTAGCTTTCGAGGTCTAAAAATTGTTTTTTCGTGCACCAACAAAATCTCATTTGTAATTTGTGTCGGCAAAAATACTCCAGCTTTTTCTTTATTTGATAAAAAACGTCAAAGGCTAGGCTTTCTAAGTGTTTGAAATCAAGTAGTTTACTATTTGTAAATGACTGTTTCAAAAACGAGAGTAACGCAGTATTTGGCGTTTTCTTGCAAAGACTATTTATTGAAAACTAGGGAAGTGCATTAATCAATGATTCTAATGAAGCTAATGAAGTTAATGCTGTTTCTGCTAATGTAAAGGTATAGGTGTCATTAGCTGCTACAGTAACCCCTTTAATTGCATATCTCCATTGACCACTATCTTCTGTTACAAAAATAACATGCATGTTTAGTCCAACAGGTATTTGGCCGTAGTGTTCACTAAATAGCTTTGTTGTACTGCTATATGTATCAAGATTAGCAAGTGAATTATTTCCTTCGCCATCATAAGAAAGATATACAGCACAATTTTGATTGTCGTAACCATTTGGCACTGCTACTAAAAGCGTTGTTTTGGGTCTTGGATCGCTATAAAATTTATCAACGTTCGTCCATCCAAACGAACTAAATGCAGCATAATAAGTTTTAGTATCCCCTTTACCTTCTAAGAAAACTCTACCACCGTTTGTCCCATTAGCATCTGTTTTAATTTCATCCCAAGTAAGGTTGTCATTTTCGTCAACAATACCTTTCCATAAAGTCATTTCTGGATCTGCTACGGTTAATGCAGCTGGAATTTGTAATTGCACATTATTAACTAACGTTAGTTGTTGTGTTCCTTGTGTGCCATTCAAGAAAAAAGCACCTCCTGATTTTAACAATGCTTTTTTCCCATCAGGGAGTTTTCCTAAGGTTGTTCTGTTGTTTGTTAACATTGAACCTCGGCTGAAAATTTCTTTGTAATCGATATTAACCTGTCCAGTTGCCAAGGTTCCATTTGGCAGTTTTAATGAGTTAGGAGCAAGAACAATTTTCACTCCTTTGGTAGAAGTAAAAGTAAAACCATCTTCAGCCTTGAATGTTTTTTGAATACTAATCTGTTTATCAGCCATTGCTCTCAAATTTTTAAATGATTGGTCTGATGGGAGTGGATTACTTTCATCTTTAGAACAAGATGTCAATGTAAGTGCTATTGCAAGAACTATTCCTAAAACTTGATGTTTTTTCATAAGATTTTTTTTTAAAATTTATAAAACGAAAATAAACAATTAAACTCATATAAATACAAAAAGGTATTAATATATTTAAATTTGATTAATTATGTATTACTATCAATGGCAATATCTAATTAGCAATCAGCTTAAGTAATTGATTAATAAATTATTGTGATGGATAGAGTGGGGAGGTTGCTACTATAAATAAAAAAAGAGGAGCTTGTTATTTGCTCCTCTTTTTTTATTTAGAATCGATTTTATGAATTTTTCCTTTTTTTATAATTGCTAATTATGTTTATTAAAACGATAGGGACAATAAATAGTGAAAGCATAATTAATCCCATTACAATGATTGATGTATTCATGATAATATATTTATTACTCCTCAAAAGGGGCATATTGTTATTATTAATAAAAACGTTAATTGAGTGATTTCCTTAAAAATGATGCTAGCCAAAGGAATGATGAGGATAAACAATAACGCGAGTGCAGAGACTAATATCTGCATCAGAGTTAATATGAGATGCTTTAAAAAGAATAAATTCTAGTTGGGACAGTTTATCAAAACGAGAAGATTGCCATTTTAGAATTGATGCATTAGAAATTGTTTGGACAATAATACAGATACTAAAAGAAGACGATATTACTCCCCATACATTATTTATTGGTAATTCTTCTGAAATAAACTGTTGGTTCGGATGAGGTTGATTAACAGTATATTGGTTCGTATTCGAAGCCGAAAAATTAGCATGGACGAATGAAACAACGAGAGTTGTAAAAAGAAAAAAATAGAATAGTTTACCTCTCATTTTTGAATCATTGGAAATGTAAATTTAGGTAATTAATGAATGTCAAATTCGTTTTCAATAAAATAGAGTCCTGAAAATTTTATCCTTGGACTTTTAATAATGCTATTAAATTTAACGAGATTATAATATTTCATGAGGGTTTCGAAAATTATTAAATTTAGAGGTGTTATAATGCATCAGTGTTAAGTTAGTTGCTGGATTCAAAAACTAACAACGTTACATCATTCTCTTTTAAAAGCAGCAATTCCTGCTCGAAACAATACTGATTACATCTTTTTAAGAGGTTTAAAAACTCGGGTTCTGGAACGTTTATGCAATAACGTTTTGTGGCAATGAGTTGACCAATATCTAAGGTATTATTACCCATCAAACAGTTGCCGCCAAATTGGTTACAACCGCTGTAACCCTGAATGTACGATGTGCCAACCGAAAAGCTTACTGAAGGAATTTCGTTACTGAATGCTAACAGCGATACGCTTTTATCCTCCATCCTAATCAATTGCCATTTTTTGTTTTCAAGCATCAATGGCGTGGCAGAATGGCAAGGAGTAGTATTGCTTGAGGTGATTTCAATCGCTGAAATTGGACTTATTGCTTCAGAAGTATTATTAATGGTAGATTTGTGGCATTTACATCCGATTAAAGCGAATGTAAATAAAAGTGTGTAAAATATCTTTCTTAATGATGTTGAATAATTCATTTTCTTTAATATTTTTAAATAATACTGTGGCAATATCAGAAAAATAATAATCTAAAAAGTAAAGTTATGGAAATTTTAACGGTTGGAACTAAAATAGACCACCCTCGCTATGGTGAAGGGATGATTGCAAAGATTGGGTTAACATCATACGAAATATTCTTTGCCCATGGCGGAAAGGTGGAGATATTAATACGAAACAATGAATTAACAGTGCTTGAAAAAGGCAGTGAATCATCATCTGCACCAATCGTTGAGGCCATTGATTTAGTGAAGGTTATCTCTCAAGTTTTAGACCATTATGGGGTGTTGCCAGCAATGGTTGAGATGGGGAAAAAATGGGAGGGAGGAGTGCTGATTATGAAACCTGCAAACACTGACATGCAGGCCAAGGAGGTGCCAATTGAAACTTTCTTTCATAAAATAGTCATGGTGCGCGATCGTTTGCGCGTTTTGGAGCAAAATATTAATTCGAACGATAAGCTTACCGATGAAGATAAAGTGAATATTCAACAATACATCACCCGTGCCTATGGAAGTTTAACTACCTTTAATGTTTTGTTTGCCAATAAAGAGGATTATTTTATTGGAGCAAAGAGTTAGAGGAAGAGAAAAAGACATATAGATAGAAGGAGAAGGAGATAAAAAGATAAGAAGAATGGTCGATTGAGGGGTGAATGTATTGATAATTAAGTTTTTATAAGGGAAGTGTGTTAATTTAGAATTATTTATAAATGAATCGCATTATGAGCATTTTTATAAAAAGAGCCATTGTTTTGGCTTGCGTTTTGACAATGGTGGGTTCGCTTTTTTCGCAAGTAAAAAATGAGCCCATAGAGCAAAAGAAAATATTAGGAACTGTTTTTCATCAAAACGGAAAAATTTTATCTCCAGGAGAGATGCTTGTTTTAATGCAAGATAATCAGGAGGCATACCAAAGCATGAAAATTGCTAAAAAAAACTACGTTGTTGGAACTGTAATTGGTTCAATTGGTGGTTTTTTATTGGGATGGAATCTTGGAACTGCAATTGGTGGAGGTAAACCCAATGTACCAATGTTAATTTCAGGTGCTGGATTAACAGCTATAAGCATTCCTTTTTCGCTAAAATACATGTCGGCTGCAAAAAAAAATGTTGGAATATACAATGAAGGGTTAAAAAAGAATCAGAGTGATGTTACATCGATGAATTTTGGATTTAATGAAGATGGAATTGGAATTAAACTTAGTTTTTGATGTTGAGTGATATTAAGAATAAGAAGCAATTCCTTATTCTAATTTTATACAATTGTTGAGTAATTTCTAAAAGCAGATACAAATGGTCGAGTGGAGTAGTTATTCAACGTTGCTAGTATTTATGGGACTCTTAGGAGGCTTGGGGTTCTTTTTATTGGGCATGGAACAGTTAAGTTTAAGCATGAAAAACTTAGCTGGTCGTCAAATGCGGTTTTTCTTGAATTCAGTAGCAGAGAATAGGATAAAAGCTGCTCTATTTGGCATCTTGTTCACCATTCTGTTTCAAAGCAGCAGTGCTTCATCGGTTGTTTTAATTGGTTTTGTTGAATCGGGTTTACTTACATTTGCTCAATCGTTACCTGTTATTATTGGAACAGCCTTTGGAACAACCATTACAGCTCAATTGGTTGCATTTAAAATT
>JBBQUP010000109.1:0-10526 GCA_038212305.1 Bacteroidales bacterium | reverse complement strand
CAAGCTTTTGATCAACTGGTAGAAAAAACAAGAGAAATAATTAGACCAGGCAGGAGTAACCCAAGAAAGAAAAAACCAAAGAAACCTTACTCTATGAATTACAAACGATTATGAATTATCACTAACTAAACGACATTGAATCCTATATTAAGAATACCATTAGTCATTAAGTTCATTTCCGAAGCATTTTCGATTGAACGGCTGTAGAGCATTTTGCCGTTGATGTCGAAAATTTCAACGTTTGCTTTTTCCAAATTGGTACCAAAGTCAATGGTTAAGGATATAAAACCGGCCTGGTTGATGTATCATGAATTCATTAAAAGAAGATGTATTCCAGATGCAGATTTCCAAATATGGAAACTCTCTTTTTAGTTTTGTATGTATTGATTTTAGCTTCGATGAAATTTCAGGCAAATATATTTTGCTTTCACCTAAAGCCAGTTTACCTCTTCCGATACGTTTTTAAATTCCCCTTTGGACTAAATGGTATATCCTCCAATTGACAGTGCGATTTTAATTTGTGGCTCATCCTTTTCATAAAATCTGACAATATCTTTGGTCTCAAAGGTTTCTTTATCTTTGAACTTTTCTTTTAACCGATCGATATTTAGCTTATCTGTTGGCTCATATCATTCGAGATTTTGGCATCTACAATTCTAGCGTATATATGGGTAGTTTTTAAGGAGGTATGCCCAAGCATCTTGGATACGGTATCCAAAGGAACTCCATTGGTCAAAGTTACCGAAGTGGCAAAAGTATGCAGGGCTACTGCATCGATAGATTCTTCTGAATCCCACATATATCAGCCAGTTTTTTCAAGTAGCTGTTCATTTTTTTCCGTTTTCAGGAATACATCAAAGGAATTCAAAAAATTGGTCTCGATCCTATTTTAAAAGTACCCTGTTTGATGCTATTTTACAAGCACCAAATCGAGTCAAATTGAACCAAATTGAATTGAAATACAAAGAGTTACGTCATTTAGCGAGACCTATTGGCGATTTTTTGGAATAGGTCTCGCTATAGTCCCTTCTAATTTGATTTTAAATGAATATTTTGGTAGTTTGGCATTAACAAAAAAGCACTTAAATCATTGAATTTAAGTGCTTTTAGTTCATTTTGAGAATCAAAAGTGTGACTCAGCTGGGATTCGAACCCAGGACCCCATCATTAAAAGTGATGTGCTCTACCAACTGAGCTACTAAGTCATCATTTTTATTTCGAGGTGCAAATATATGTTTTTTTAGTTCACATCTCAATGTTTATGCACTATTTAAGTTATTTTTTGTTTTTTACTTTTTTTGAAATTCCTCTTTAATTTGCTCAACCCACTTATCTATTCGTTCATGAGTTAAGGCTGCTTGGTTCTCAATATCAAGAGCTAAACCACAAAACATATTACCTCTTAGCGCTTTAGATGATTCGAATTGATAGCCTTCGGCTGATGTAAATCCAACAATTTTAGCTTGTCGTGATTCAAAAAAATCAGCTAATAAACCTATCCCATCCACAAAATTCTCTGGATAATCGATTTGATTGCCTCCACCAAAAATAGCAAATCGTTTACCTTTAAAGCTTAAATCTTCCAAATCAGGGATCAGTTCATCCCAATAATTAGGTAATTCTCCATCAAACCAAGTTGAGACGGCTAAAATATATTGATCAAACTGCTTAAATACATCTCCTGAAGTGGTATCAACATCTATTTCCTCAATGGCATCGTTACCCCAAGCTTTTACCAACCGTTTAACTTGCTGGCGTGTTTTAACTGATTTAAAACTATAAAATATGGCTGTTTTTTTCATTTATTAAAAATTTAGATTCTTCAACTTATAATCTAATTAATTTATTTAAAACCAATTATCATGATAGTAATTTGCTCATACTATTAACAATTATTCAATTAACAATTAGTAAAACTATCAATATCTTAATATCCCAATCATTCCATTGTAAATTTTAGTGGTATTAGGCAATATGGCTGCCTCAAGAATCCGATTAAAACCAACTGGAATAAACTCTGAACCAATACGTTTTATTGGAGCATCTAATAACTGAAACATTTCGTCGGATATAATGGCTGCCACTTCAGCACCAAATCCAGAAAAGACTTTATCTTCATGAACAATTAAGATACGAGATGTTTTTTGTAACGATTCACGAATCATATCCTTATCGAGAGGAATTAATGACCTTAAATCGATCACCTCAACACTACCTTTTCCTTCGTTTGCAACCATTTCAGCGGCTTCAAGGCACATGTGAGTGGTATTGCCATAGGTGATAACCGTTAAATCAGTTCCTTCACGACGTACTCTGGCTTTTCCAAATGGTACTTCAAAATCATCGGGAACTACAGTTGCTGCTTTAGGTGCATTGTACAAAGCTTTGGGCTCCATAAAAACCGTCATCCCTTCGCTACGTAACGATGTTCGTAATAAGCCAGCTGCATCATCGGCAAACGATGGATAAACAATGCGCACCCCCGGAAATGTGGTTAAAGCACCTTCGATATTCTGACTGTGGTATAATCCACCACCAATGTAGCCACCCGAAGCCAAACGAACAGTTATGTTAGGTGAAAACTGCCCTTTTGTTCTCCAGTATTCATGAGTTGTTTCAACAAACTGCTCCATTGCAGGCCAAAAGTAATCGGCAAACTCGGCTCCTTCAACAACAATGCGCATCTCTTTTTTAAATCGCGACATGCCATTGGCAGTCCCAAGAATAAAATCCTCGGCTATTGGGCCATTAAATACGCGCTCAATACCAAACTCCTGCTGTAATCCTTTTGACACATTGAAAATTCCACCTTTGTCCTTGTTTGCAACATCTTGTCCCCATAAAAAAGTATCAGGATTACGCTTAAATTCAGCTTTTAATGTATCATTTAAAGCTTGTATTAATTTAATTTTCTCACCTTCTTCATGATGCGTTCCATCGGGGTATTTAACTGATTCATAGGAATATGGTAAAACGAATTCATGTATTGATTCAGGTGTGGGATGCGGTGCTGCTAACCCTTTTTTATGTGCTTCTTTAACTACAATAGTAATTTGCTCATCTATGGCTGTTAGTTCATCAACGGTGGCTCTATTATATCGTAATAGTAATCGTTTGTATTTTTCAATGGGATCATATTCTTTTACATAGGCAAGTTCTGCATCGTCGCGGTAAAGCTCATGTTTATCGGAATTTGAGTGACTGTGAATACGAACGCAATTGGCCTGCACAATAACAGGTTTTTGCTCGGCTATAGCCCATTTTTTGGCTTCAGTCATGGCATTCATCGAATCAAACACATCTTTACCATTGCAATAAATGATCCTCAGATTTTTGAATGACTCAAAATTCGTTGCTGTTTTACGATTGGCGGTTTGATCCTTTTTAGGAACTGAGATACCATATCCATTATCTTGAAAAACAAATATTACAGGAAGTTCCTCTCGCGATGCACCATTTATAGCCTCGTAAACGTATCCTTCCGAAACCGATGATTCTCCCTGAGAACTGATGGCGACTGCATCTTTTACTTTATATGTTTTCAAGGCTCGTCCCACACCTGCTGCATGAAGCGTATGATTTCCTGTGCAGGATGAAACATTATGGATATTCCAAGCTGGTTTGGCAAAATGGTTCGACATATGTCGTCCTCCACCAGCCACATCCGCATCTTTTGAAATCCCATTGTAAATAATCTCTTCAGCAGTCATTCCTGCAGATATGCAAGTTTGTAAATCTCTGTAATAAGGAAATAAATGGTCGTGGTTTTTAATAAAAACTTGACCAATTGCCAGTTGTATACCATCATGCCCGGCTGCTGGAGCATGATAGGACCATCCAATGGCCTGCTTTAAATAATTAGGTGCTCTGTCATCTAAAGCTCTCCCCAAATTAATTAAGTAATACCACTTTAGTAAGGTTTCTTTATCCGTTTTTTTTATGCCGTAAATAGCAGGAATGGTATCATTCATTTTTTATATCTATTTAATATTCAAACTATTAAAATTAGTTATCTAACTCTATTATTACACTTCAGCATTTAAATCAAATTCTTCTAAATAGTCGGCAATTCGTCTTAAAAAGGCGCCACCCAAAGCACCATCTACAATTCTATGATCATAGGAAAGCGATAAAAACATTTTATGCCGAATTCCTATAACATCTCCTGTTGGTGTTTCAATAACTGCTGGTTTCTTTTCAATTGATCCGGTAGCTAAAATAGCTACTTGTGGTTGGTTTATGATAGGTGTACCAATAATATTCCGAAATGAACCAAAATTGGTGATCGTAAAGGTTCCATTTTGCAATGCATCAGGCGAAAGCTTATTGGTTCGTGCTTCATTGGCCATGCGGTTAATATCAGAAGCCAATCCTGCTAAATTCTTTTGATCTGCTTGCCTCACAACTGGCACAATTAAGTTACCCGAAGGCAATGATACAGCTATTCCAATATTTACCTGTTTGCGATAGATAATATTGTTTCCATCAACCGATGCATTTACACCAGGGAAATCGCGAAGAGATTTAGCTACAGCCTCAGTAAATACAGGCATATAAGTTAATTTCTCGCCATATTTCTTCATGAATGCCTCCTTAACTCGTTCGCGCCATAAAACAATATTTGTCACATCTGCTTCAACAACCGAAGTTACATGTGGCGACACTTGTTTCGACATAATCATGTGATCAGCAATGAGTCGGCGCATGCGATCCATCTCTTTAATTTCATCGCCAGCATTAACTGATACATTCACCTTATTAGCTATTGGTTTTATCGCACTCTCTTTAGGTACCTCAGCAACCTTCGTTTGAACTGCTGATTCAGATGCGCTGCCTTTGGATTTCAGATAAGTTAAGATGTCGTCCTTTGTTAAACGATCTTCTTTACCTGTTCCTTTTATTTTTTCTAAGTCAGCAATAGAAATGCCTTCTTCTTTAGCAATGCTTCGAACCAAAGGCGAATAAAAACGCTTGGCATTCGAAAAAGAATCAATTTCAACAGCAACACTTTCAACAGAAGATGGGGTTGATTTTGCAGATTCTAAAGGCTTTTCGGGTTGCTCGACAGGTTTGTTTTCTGGTTTTTTTGCTTCTGGAGCATCAGAAGCTCCTTCTAAAGCAATTATGGCAACTATTTTTCCAACTGGAACAACAGAATTAACTTCAAATAGTATTTCTTTAACCGTACCAGCCACAGGTGAAGGTATTTCAGAATCAACTTTATCGGTGGCAATTTCCAATAATATATCATCTTCGGTAATGGTATCACCAACTTTAACAAACCACTTGGTTATGGTAGCTTCTTCAACACTCTCGCCCATTTTGGGCATGATAATATTAAATGTAGACATCTTATTTATGTTTATTTATTCTAAATAAAAGAATGCAAATTTATTTTTAATTTTTATTTAAACAAATTCTAAATAACAAAACCAACCTTTGTGTCATTTTCATTACTAACTCTTAAACAAAAAAAACTAAACTTGGTTTATATAATTAAATAATAATTCTAAAGATAGTTTATAAAGCGTTAAAAATTAAATATGACAAATCAATATAACTAACTGTATTACTTATTATTACATGCACTTAAAAATACATGAAAAATCTATCATCTAAGATTTATCATGAAAATTACAAATCGTTTTTTATACATTTAACACTTATTTAAACCATAATTACAATGAACAAAGCCTTATTAATGTCTGGTTTGGCATGTGCATCACTCATATTTGGATGCCAACAAAAACCAGTAAAAGAAATGCAAAAGCCATCATTCACCGAAGCAGATATGGATTTAACTTTTTCACCTAAAAGTAATTTTTATTTTTACGCCAACGGCGGATGGATGAAAAACAATCCGTTACCAAATGATAAAAGTCGATTTGGAGCATTTGATAAGTTGGCTGAGGAGAATAGGGATAAAGTAAAACTGGTAATTGAAACAGCTGCTGCTACTAATTCTCCAAGCGGAACTATCAATCAACAAATTGGAGACTTTTATGCATCAGGTATGGATACCACTGCAATTGAAACGGCTGGATTAGCTCCAATTAATTCGTATTTGGAAGAAATTGATGCCATTCAAACTCGCGAACAACTGCTTCAAGCCATTGGGAAAATGCAGCGTTTACAATTATCGCCGCTATTTTATTTTTTTGCTGAGGGTGATAATAAAAATAGCAATATGATGATTGCTAATATCTATCAAGGTGGTTTAGGAATGTCTGATAGAGATTATTATACTGATAATGGTGAGCGAGCTGAAAAAATCAGAACCGCTTATTCGAAATACCTGACCACATTATGGTCGTATTTAGGTAACGACTCATTGGTTGCAAAACAAAAAAGCGATGAGATATTGGCATTTGAAACTAAAATTGCCAAAGCGAGCAACAGCATGTTGGAAAACAGAGATCCTCAAAAAACTTACAACAAGTTTACGTTAGCCGAAATGCAAACAATGAATCCTGATTTCAATTGGCCTACATTGTTTAAAGACATGGGAATTGAAGCACCGGCCGAAATAAATGTAAATCAACCTCGCTTTCTAAAAGATGTAGATCAACTAATTAAAAATGAACCCATTGAGATTTTGAAAGATTATTTAACCATTCATATGATTAGAGAAGTATCTCCTTACCTTCCTAAAAAGTTTGTTGATGCACGATTCGATTTCTTTGGTAAAGTACTATCTGGTCAACCACAAATTGAGCCTCGTTGGAAACGGGTTTTAAATACCACCAGTGGCGCGTTGGGTGAAGGAATTGGACAACTGTTTGTTCAGAAATATTTTCCAGCCGAAGCCAAACAACGTATGGAAACATTAGTTGAGAATTTACGAGTAGCTTTTGCTCAGCGTATTAAGCAATTAAGTTGGATGAGCGATAGTACCAAAGTACGTGCTTTAGAAAAACTAAATGCCATTGGTGTAAAAATTGGTTATCCTAACAAATGGCGCGATTACAGTGGTTTAGAAATTCGTAGAGATCAATATTTAGCTAATGTGTTGCGATCAAATGAATTTGATTTTGTTTATATAACTAATAAAATTGGCAAACCTGTTGACCACGAAGAGTGGCAAATGACTCCTCAAACAGTTAATGCTTATTATCATCCTGTATATAACGAAATTGTATTCCCTGCTGCAATCCTTCAACCACCATTCTTCTATATCGATGGCGATGATGCCGTTAATTATGGCGCTATTGGAGTGGTTATTGGTCACGAAATGACTCATGGATTTGATGATCAAGGTCGCCAATACGATGCAACAGGAAACTTAAACGATTGGTGGACAGCAGAAGATGCTGTTAAATTTAATGATCGAACAAAATTATTGGTTGATCAATATAATAAAATCCAAATCACTGATAGTATTCATGCCAATGGCGAATTAACGCTGGGTGAGAACATTGCAGATTTAGGTGGACTGTTAATTGCCTATCAAGCCTATCAAAACTCATTGGAAAACAAACCAAAACCAGCAGATATTGATGGATTTACCGATTCTCAAAGATTCTATTTAGGATATGCCCGTATTTGGGCTCAAAACATCCGCAATGAAGAGATGTTACGCCGTGTAAAAGAAGATGTACACTCATTAGGCGAGCACCGTGTTTTAACGCCATTGAAAAATGTTCAAACATTCTTACAGTCGTTTAACGTTGTTGATGGAGATACTATGAATTTAGATCCAGCCTTAAGAGCAAATATTTGGTAAGATATCCAAGTAATAGGAATAAAAAAAGGTGTCGAAAGACACCTTTTTTTTATTCCTACATCATTGATTGTTAAGTTTATGAAATCTTTAATTTTAAGTTTTTATTCAACTCTTCCATAAATCCTTCAGTAGTTAAATAATGCTCTGATCGTAATTCATTTCCATAAATACAAAGCGCTAAATCCTTGGTCATTTTTCCACTTTCAACTGTTTCAACACAAACGGCTTCTAGCGCATGTGTAAAATCAATAAGTGGTTGATTATTATCTAGTTTACCTCTGAAAGCTAAACCTCTTGTCCAAGCGTAAATAGATGCAATAGGATTGGTTGAAGTACTTTTACCCTGTTGATGCTGACGATAGTGGCGTGTTACCGTCCCATGAGCTGCTTCAGCTTCCATGGTTTTGCCATCGGGAGTGATTAATACTGATGTCATCAAGCCTAATGAACCAAACCCTTGTGCTATGGTATCACTCTGAACATCACCATCGTAGTTTTTACATGCCCAAACAAAATTACCATTCCATTTAAGCGCTGCGGCCACCATATCATCAATTAATCGATGTTCGTAAGTGATGCCAATCTCCTGAAATTTAGCTTTATAATGCTTCTGAAACACCTCTTCGAATATATCTTTAAAACGACCATCGTATTTCTTTAAAATGGTGTTTTTGGTTGATAAATACAATGGCCATTTTTTCATAATCGCCTGATTGAAACACGAATGCGCAAAACCGGTAATTGACTCATCGGTATTGTACATTGCCATAGCCACACCTCCGCCATTGAAATTATATACCTCATAACTATCCTCAGCCGAACCATCTTCGGGTGTAAATGTAATGGTTAGCTTACCTTTTCCTTTAACTACAAAATCGGTGGCACGGTATTGATCACCAAATGCATGACGGCCAATACAAATAGGATGCTCCCATCCTGGTACCAAACGAGGAACATTTTTCATGATAATGGGCTCACGAAAAACCGTTCCATCCAATATATTACGGATAGTTCCATTGGGCGATTTCCACATTTTTTTCAATCCAAACTCTTCAACACGTTGCTCATCAGGCGTTATGGTTGCACACTTAATACCAACATTGTATTTTTTAATTGCCATTGCGGCATCAATGGTTATTTGATCATTAGTTGCATCGCGACTTTCAATTCCTAAATCGAAATACTTTATGTCTAAATCCAAATAAGGAAGAATGAGTTTATCTTTAATCATTTTCCAAATAATCCGCGTCATTTCATCCCCATCGAGCTCTACAACCGGGTTGTTTACTTTAATCTTTGTCATATATATTGTATTTATTTATTTCGGAGAAGATTAGTGCAATTTTTAGAAATTAAAATTCAATCTCATTAACTGCAAAAATAAGTAATTGTTTTAGGAAAAAAGACATTAATTAGAAGCTGTTTAAATTTTATAGATGTTTAGATGGTAGAAAGAGAGAGAAGATAAAAAAGATGAAAATAGAATGTTCATCATATGGAATTATCTAAAATATCTTCTATATATGTCTATTATCTATTATTCTTCCTATCTCAGTATTCATTTAAATTAAATTTAAACAGTTAATTAGTGCTTGCACGAAACTACATTTTTCACAGTTTTTGATAAGAAAGCTTCAAAGACAAGGCTTTTTAAGCTTTGAAAAACAAGGAGTTCACTGTTGTGAATGACTGTTTTAAAAATGAGAATAACGCAGTATTTGGAATTTTCATGCAAAGACTAATTAGTCAATATCTAAATCAAAAGCTTCCCGAAATTGGTTTAACGACGGATTTTTATCAATCATTAACTTTAATTTATCGGTAACGGTATAGGCTTTATTTACTTGACTACTATGATCTTTAACAATAACTACCTCAAGTGTGAGATTAATATTTTTTAACCGTTTCTTTAAGAAGGTAAACATGCGACTTTTATCCTTCACAATTTCAGATTCCTGCATGCTATTCTTTAGTTCCAGTAACAATGTGGTATCATTTTTAAGTACAGGAATGTGATTGGATAAAATACTAAACAATCGAGGATTAGTAGGTTCTACTTCAATTGAATATTCATGCCAAGCGTGTTTAATTGCCTCTTCAGTTACTGGTTCATTCAAACTTAAATCAGCATGCCCATCGGAATCCACTGAATTTTCAGTATTAGAAGCTTCAATCTTTTTTTTATCTCCAAACTTATTGCCTTTTATCGAGAAACTCTTAATGGCTGAATTTGCTTGAGATTCGGGTTTGGGTTGATTAATTGAGGCAGATCCAACAGAATTAGTTGTTTGTGGAATACTTACACTCGGATTACTAACATTGGTTTTCGAAACAGAACTCGCTTTTACAGATGTAGATAGTGTACTAACTCTCGCTAAAGCTTTTTTTTTTCAGTCAGCAACCGCGCTAACTTGATCAGTACAAATTCGATATAAAGCCGTTTACTTTTGGCATTTTTATATTGAAGTTCCGCTTCAGTTGATGAACTTAAAGCATCATAAAGAAAGTCGATTGTACAATTCTGAGATTGAACTTTAAAGCGATCTGCAATAGAGGTACTTACCTCGAGTAATGAAACAGATCGAGGATCTTTGCAAACCATTAAATCTCTAAAATGGGCACTTAATCCCGAAAGAAAATGATACGAATCAAATCCTTTGGTTAATATATCATCAAATGTTAACAAACTATCAACAACATTCTCTTCCAAAAAGTAATCAACTAACTTAAAGTAATAGTCGTAATCAAGTACATTAAGGTTTTGAATTACATCTTTATATGTAATTTTTTTTCCTGAAAATGC
>JBBQUP010000108.1:0-10536 GCA_038212305.1 Bacteroidales bacterium | reverse complement strand
AAATATATTCATAACAATCATTATTGTTTTTAAATCTTCTATTAAATGTTATTGAATTAACTCCTATAAATTTTTCCCTTGCAATCATTTGACAAAGGTAATTATATTATTCAAATTGGGAGACCTAAACGCCTATACCTAAAGGGTTAATTATAGAATTTCCCTAACAAAAGATTATGTTTTTTATTTACAAAAGGGTTTAATCAACTCTAATGATGGCTTGATAAAATAATACCTTTTTGCTAGGATAAAAGAAAGGCATCCTATACCTGACAAAAAAAGGAGCTCTATCGCTAGAACTCCTTCTGTTTTAAGTGATTTGAATATTATCTCGGTAACGGTAACCCACTAATTTTCTGTAAATTTCTCTTTATCTCTTCATCGGGCAAATCATAGTTGGTTAGCTGACCGCTTAAATATTTATCGTAACCAACCAAATCCATTAATCCATGTCCACTAAAATTGAAAAGAATCACTTTTTCTTTTCCTTCTTCTTTGGCCTTTTTAGCTTCACGAATGGTGGCCGCAATGGCGTGTGTGGTTTCTGGTGCAGGAATCAAGCCTTCGGTGCGGGTGAATAACATACCTGCTTCGTAGCATTCGAGTTGAGGAATGGCCACGGCAGTCATTAAATTATCGCGCAAAGCAGCACTTACTAGCGGTGCCATGCCATGGTAGCGCAATCCTCCAGCATGAATAGGTGCAGGTACAAAATTATGTCCCAAGCTATACATAGGTAAAAGAGGCGTCATGCAAGCAATATCGCCATGGTCGTAAACAAACGGAGCTTTGGTGAGCGTTGGGCAAGATGTGGGTTCGGCTCCAATAATTTCGATGTTGGCTCCATGAATTTTCTCGTACATAAACGGAAACGATATTCCGGCAAAATTCGAACCACCGCCACAACAACCAATTACAATATCTGGATTTTTAATGCCTACTTTGGCTAATTGCTTTTGTGCTTCAAGGCCAATTATCGATTGGTGAATCATCACATGGTTAAGTACCGATCCTAACGCATAACGTGTTTGACCGGTTGGGTCGGTCACTGCAGCTTCAACAGCCTCGCTAATGGCAATTCCTAAACTTCCCGGTGAATCAGGGAATTCGGCCAATACAGCTCGTCCTGCAGCTGTTTCCATCGATGGACTTGCTACGCAGGTTCCACCCCAGGTTTGCATCATCATTTTACGAAACGGTTTCTGGTCGAAACTTACTTTAACCATGTAGACCTTGCACTCCATTTTCAATAAAGCGCATGCATAGGAAAGAGAACTGCCCCATTGTCCTGCCCCTGTTTCGGTGGTTAGTTTGTTAATGCCAAACTGTTTGTTATACCATGCCTGAGCCACAGCGGTGTTGGGCTTGTGACTTCCAGTTGGCGATACGCCTTCGTTTTTATAATATATTTTGGCAGGTGTTCCCAAAGCTTGCTCTAATTCGTAAGCTCTAATTAGTGGTGAAGGGCGCCATTGCACCAACATTTGAAGAATTTCCTCAGGTATATCAATCCATCGTTCCTGACTCATCTCTTGCTCAATCAAATTCATTGGAAAAACTGCCGCAAGTTGTTCCGCAGTTACAGGTTTTCCATCCGGACCTAGAGGTGGATTCATGGGAGTTGGCAGATCGGGAGCGAGGTTATACCACCGGCGTGGCATCTCATCTTCGCTTAAAAAAATTTTCTTTTGACGCATGTTGTCGATTTTATAGAGTTTGAATTATTAATCGATAGCTGAAAAATCGTCCTAAAATAGTGATAATTGTTAATTTTCATTGCTTTTGAATAAAAAACAGTTCTGTTTGTTGTAATTCTTTTGTGTTTGCTGAATGAAAGTCTATTTTTGCACCCTGTTACTTTCCAGCATCGGGTTGATGATGGTTAAACTAGTTGTTATGAGTAAAGAGATTGTTGTTAGCGGCATACGTCCAACGGGCGACCTCCATTTGGGAAATTACTTTGGAGCCATGAAGAATTTCATCTCCATGCAGGAGACTCACAACTGCTATTTCTTTATTGCCGATTACCATTCGCTCACAACTCATCCAACGCCAGCTGATTTGCACGGTAATGTTCGCCGCGTTTTGGCTAATTATTTAGCGGCCGGCATCGATCCCGAAAAGGCCACGCTTTACTTACAGAGCGATATACCACAAACTGCCGAATTGTATCTGTTTTTAAATATGAACGCTTATTTGGGCGAGCTATCGCGATGTACCTCTTTTAAAGAAAAAGCTCGTCAACAACCCAATAATATTAATGCAGGATTGTTGACCTATCCAACCTTAATGGCTGCCGATATAATTATTCACAAAGCCAAAAAAGTGCCTGTTGGTAAAGATCAGGAACAGCATTTGGAGATGACCCGTCAGTTTGCCAACCGATTTAATCGCATGTTTGATGTTGCTTATTTCCCTGAACCTCAAGCGTTTAATTTTGGTTCGGAATTGGTTAAAATTCCTGGCTTAGATGGCAGTGGTAAAATGGGTAAATCGGAAGGTGAGGGCAATGCCGTTTTCTTTTCGGATGAGCCCGAAGCAATTCGTAAAAAAGTGATGAAAGCGGTTACCGACGCAGGTCCAACGGAACTGAATTCGGTTAAGCCTGTTTATGTCGAAAACCTATTCTCGCTTCTAAAAGCTGTTTCGCAGCCCGATGTGGTGAAGAAATTCGATGATGATTTTAATAACTGCAACATTCGTTATGGCGATTTAAAAAAACAATTGGCTCAGGATATTATCGAATTTACCGAACCCATGAGAGAGCGAATTAAGTCAATAATTGGCGACGATGCTTATATTCGTAAAGTGTTAGAGATGGGGCGCGAAAAAGCGCTTGCCAGTGCTTCTCAAACTATTCAAGAAGTTCGCGAGATTATTGGGTTTAAGCAATTTTAGCTAGAAGATAGGAAAAGGGAAAAGGGGAAAGGGAAGATAAAAAGACTAGAAGATATAATAGATGAGAGAAATATATCTGATGTTATCAATTCTCCCATCTAAAAATATTTCATCTCTAATTTTTCATTTCAATTCTTCGTTTCCTAACCATTAAAATAATGGAGATGGAATATAAAATCAATGCACCCCATATCATTGAAAATGCTATAAATTGTTGATTTGCAAATGGTTCATGATACACAAAAAGACCAATCATAAGCATTAGCGAGGGGCCAATATATTGCATAAATCCAATGGCCGACAACGAAATAAGCCTAGCTCCTAAAGCAAACCAGTATAAAGGCATTGTAGTGATGACTCCTGTTAGGACAAGTAAACTTAATGTTTCAATATTTGCATTATATAAAGGGCTAGAGCCATTTATCAGTCCCCATGCAACATAAATGAGTGCCAGCGGTGAAAGCACAAGTGTTTCAACAACTAATGCTGGCATAGCTTCTACCTGACTGGTTTTTTTCATTAATCCATAAAACCCAAACGAAAAGGCTAAATAAATAGCTATCCAAGGGAACTGGCCATAATCAAGCGTTAAATAAACCACCGCTGATGCTGCTAAAACAAGAGCAATTAATTGCAACGTTTTTAAACGTTCTTTTAAAACAATTATTCCGAGAGCCACATTTACTAAAGGATTAATGTAATAGCCTAAGCTTGCTTCAACAATATGTCCTAAGTTGACTGCGTATATGAACAACCCCCAGTTGCTTCCAACTAAAAGAGAGGCAATTACCAATCGTTTCATCCGATAAGGCGATCGAAGAATTGGCATTAAATTAAAGTTCTTTTGAAAATATAAAAAAATGGCCGAAAATACTACGGACCAAATGATTCGATGCGCTAAGATATCAATGGCAGGCAAATGACTGAGTTGCTTCCAATAAAGTGGCAATAATCCCCATGCAAAAAAAGCTTGCAATGCATACACGTAACCTTTCCCTTTATTCTCTTCCACTTTTTGTTTTTGCGAAAATATGAAATTATCGCGAAGGGAACCTTGTTTCAAATCATTCATTTGCAAGAAAATTAATGGTGGAGCGATAAATGTGAATAATAGATTGTTTTTTTCTTTAACTGCTAGAATAGAAGTCTCTGTTTAAATTTCATTCTTAATATATTTTAGATAATTCCAGATGAAGAGCATTCTATTTTCATCTTTTGATTTTCTTATCTTCTCTCTTATTCTATAATCTAAAAATCTTGACATCTATAAAATTTAGACAGTTTCTTAGTTAGTGTGAGCTGATTATAAACTTTACAAAACTTACCTCTTTTTATTATCTTAGCGCAAAAATATTACGAACTTATATATTTCTTTTGATATGAATTTTGTAGAGGAACTGAAATGGAGAGGCATGATTCACGATGTGATGCCTGGAACTGAGGAGCAACTGAAAAAAGAATTAACAGCGGCTTATGTGGGAATTGATCCTACTGCCGATTCGTTGCACATTGGCCATCTAGTAAGTGTTATGATGCTAAAACATTTTCAGGCAGCTGGTCATAAACCCATTGTGCTAGTTGGAGGTGCAACAGGTATGATTGGTGATCCATCGGGCAAGTCAGCCGAGCGTAATTTGCTGGATGAAACCTCTTTGCGTCACAATCAGGATTGTTTGAAAAATCAGTTGTCGCGGTTTCTCGATTTTCATTCGGATAAGCCAAGCAAAGCCGAAATGGTGAATAACTATGATTGGATGAAAGCGTTTTCATTCTTGAGTTTTATTCGCGATGTAGGAAAGCATATCACCGTTAATTATATGATGTCGAAAGACTCAGTGAAAAAGCGTTTGGGCGAAGGAGGTGATGGCATGTCGTTTACCGAATTCACTTATCAGTTGGTTCAGGGATACGATTTTTTGCATCTTTATCGCGAGTACAATTGCCGATTGCAAATGGGAGGATCTGATCAGTGGGGTAACATAACTACTGGAACTGAGATGATTCGACGCATTGCTGGAGGTGAGGCATTCGCATTAACTTGTCCGTTAATTACTAAAGCCGACGGAGGTAAATTTGGCAAAACCGAATCTGGAAACGTTTGGCTCGACCCTGCCAAAACAACTCCCTATCAATTTTATCAATTCTGGATGAATACTTCAGATGCAGATGCCGAAAAATACATAAAAATATTTACGCTATTAACTCAATCCGAAGTTGAAAGTTTAGTCAAAGAACAAACCGAAGCTCCGCATTTACGTGCTTTGCAAAAACGATTAGCCGAAGAGGTGACCGTTATGGTACATGGTCGCGATGCCTATGACACCGCCGTTGAAGCATCTCAAATATTATTTGGGAAAGGAACAACCGAGATGTTGCGTAAAATGGATGAAAACACGCTACTCTCAGTATTTGAAGGCGTTCCAACATTTGCAGTAAGCAAGGCTGAGTTTTTGTCGGGATTAAATATTGCTGATTTATTGGTTGACAAAACTCAGGTTTTCCCATCAAGAGGCGAATTTCGACGTACGTTACAAGCTGGAGGTGTTAGTATTAATAAAGAAAAAATTGATTCACCTGAATTGCTTATAACTAAAGAATTGTTGCTAAATAACCGTTATTTATTGGTGCAAAAAGGAAAGAAAAATTACTATTTAATTATAGCCGAATAGTATTAACTCACTACCATTAAATATCCTATTTAATAAATGGGATATTTAATGCTTTCTCCCAGATTTATTCGAATTCCTGTATCCGATTTTATTTTAAAGGATTTAGCTTTGTGTTAACTACTTCCAGGTTTAAAATGGGTTTGACGTTTGTTCAAACGTCATTTTTATTGTCTGCAAAAATGCAAAATATAAACTAAATTTTATATATGATAATAATTAAATTTCGATAAAAAGCATATGATTTATGTCATGAAAAGCATACGACATCTTAATGCATAGGTATAATATATTATTAAATTAATATAAATTTAAGACTTTGTTTTTTAGATTGTTGACGAATAAAAATAGTAGAATTTCTTATCTGTTTTTATCAAATTCCACGATGTGAATTATTAAAATATTATTATTGGGTTGAATCTTTGTTGGTAAAATGTCGTAATATTGAGAAACTAACAAAGTAAATTATAGAAACGATAAGTGTTGATTATCTACTGTATAGGCAAATAGAAAATAACGCTTTTATAGTAATGATTTCAAGCATTAAAAGTTTTGGTTACTTTTGTATTAGTCTTAATAACTCAGAATTATGAAAGAAAAAGATTTGAAGGGCTCCGAGAGTAGTAAAAAGGTTACTAAAGACAATAGTTTGGCTTTACCTATGGACGATCAAGGGAATGTTGATGGGAACAAAGTCATTAACTTTAGTCAGCAAGATAGGGAAAGAAGAAATACACGTATTGAACGTTTTTTTGAATTAACAGGTTTGCCTGTTCGTTTAATTGGTGATGTTAATAATCCTGCATTTATAGTCGATGAAGCACTTGTATTATCAGCTTACGTCAATAATTTTGATTTGAGATTTACAGATGTTCCTTCGCATGGCAAAGTTATTTATTCTGTAAAATTAAATCATCAACAAAACTACGAGGCAGATGAGTTTTATAGGGTTATTTTAGCCAGTGAACATCGTTCGGTGTGTCGTATCCAATTAAGAAATACAAATTTATTCTTAGCAGGATATAATTTTATTAACCGATCAACTTCATTTGGTCGTTATCCGGTTTTTTCATCTGTTAATCCTAAAATTTATTTTAGTGCTCAATCAGCAGAAGAATCAATTGAAGCAATTATGCAAGATAGGGGAGGGCCATATGATCTTGAAGTAACCAACCGATCAATTGATTTAGCTTCCTATTACAGTTTATCTAAATAGTGTCAGCAAGAAAACTACACTTTTTCGCTTTCTTTGACAAGAAGGCTTCAAAGACAAGGCTTTAGAAATTTTGAAAATCAAGGCGTTCGATTTTGTGAATGACTGTTTTAAAAATGAGAATAAGGCAGTATTTGTAGTTTTCTTGCAAAGACAAATTAGTGTCTGCTGAAAAACGGTATAAGGGTGCAATTTGAATTACCTTGGGCGTAAACCCATGGGAGACGGATACCCCAATTACAGACCCGAAGAGGGCTGAACAACAATTTTAATATTCAACCACTTCGTGGCTGATAGTTCGTCTCGTTTTTTCCGTGGGCTTCACCCACGGTTATCAATGTTTAGCCATTTCGTGGCAATAATATCAACCCTTAATTCGCTTAATTAACTGAAATTTATTGGGGTTTTATTTTTGAAAGTTGAGCCATCTTTCGGTTAGTTGATTTATAAACTCATTGGTTGATGGATTTATTATTTTTCTATTGACATCAGAATTAAACCATTGTAACGTTGTTTTTATTCCCTGGTCAAATCCAATATGATCATTAAACGTTGGAACTAATGATTTAATTTTGGTATTATCGAAAACAGCGCAATGTGCTTTATCTCCCAATAAGGTTCCTCTAACCGAATTGTAATTATTCGCTTCGGCAAATCCTGCAATCATTTCTGATGAAATATGCAATAATTTGGGTTCCACACCTAAGGCGTTTCCCAATAAGTTGTAAATATGATTCCACGTATAAACTTTATCCGAAGTAATCTGATAGGCTTCGCCAATGGATTCGGTTTTACCAAACAATCCAATTAATCCAATAGCAAAATCAGAAGCATGAGTTAATGTCCAAAGTGTATTGCCATCGCCAGGTACAATAACGGGTTCCCCATTAATTATTCGTTGAGCAACCGTATATTCAGTCCAACCACCAAATGGAATTGGGATAACCGTATTGTATGTGTGCGAAGGCCTGACAATGGTTACTGGGAAATGATGTTCGTGGTAATACTCAAAAGCCCTAATTTCGCAATTTATTTTTTTCTGCGAGTAGTCCCAAAATGGATTAACCAAAGGCGTTTTCTCAGTAATAATAAATCCTTCGCTAGGTTTTTGGTAAGCTGATGCTGTACTTATAAATATAAACTGTCTTGTTTTCTGCTTAAAAATCGAAAAATCACGATCAATATCTTGAGAATCAAAAGCAATCCAATCAACAACTACATCCCATGTATGGGTTTCTAAAATTTGGGCGACTTCTTTTTCATTATTGATATCACCAATCAATGTCTTCACCCCTGAAATTGATTCTCGGGTTCCTCGGTTTAAATGATAAAGATCAAAACCCATTTTAAGCGCTAATTGGCTAACAGCGCTACTAATATTTCCCGATCCTCCAATAAATAGTATCTTCATAGCAGTAGGTTATTTATCTAATTTATAATCGTTATATTTTCTTGTAGTTTCTATATTTCTTGAGTAATAGATTTAAAATTATTTTGAGAAAAGATACCCTATTTTTAACATCCAGTAGTTTTGATTTCCTTGAGGATTTAAAACTACATTGTTAATAATATTACCATACTCATCATAAATAAGATTAACTGTTGGCCTTAAGAATGGTATAAATTGGTAGCGCAACTCAATGGTTAAATAGCTTTTTTTCGACAGAGTAATTAGTAATCCGGCAAGTGGTGCAAAGCCAGGTTTAAAATTGGTTGAACTGTAATTAACATTAGTTGCTGATGAGAATTGATTCGTCGCATTGAAACTAAACTTGTTTGCAATCAGTGTCATGCCAAACGCTATTCCGGTATATGGTTTTATATCCCGCCCCTCGAAATACATTATTCCATTTCCTTGAAATCCAATCATGTGATAGTTTGCGTTTACTTGCCCATATTGATTTACATCCCAAAAATAATTGTCTTTAGGGAAATATAAATAGGATAATTCGCCGCCTAATGATAAGTTATTTTGAAAGAACCATCTGATTTCGCCACCGGCATTAAACCCTGTATTGGCCACCGTTTTAAATCCAAGCTCATCGCTTGACGCTCCAATGTTAGATGGTGAATTAATACCAGCTGAAAATCCCCAATAGAGATCTCGTTGAGCAGTAATAGGGTTAGAAATAGCTAAAGCAAAGCAAGAAATTAATAAAAACAGAGATTTTAATAGCTCTTTAGTTTTAAAAAATATTGCGATAAAACTTCTCATAGTTATTTTTAAAAGCTTTGTTCTATAATTATCAATCCCCCAAATGTAAATAATCTAAGTAACTGTTTAAATTTTATTTAAAAGACGACAGAAATAGGAAGAGTAATAGATAATAGTAGGATAGATGAGATATTTTAGATAATTCCAGATGATGAACATTCTCTTCTTATTTTTTTATCTTCTCTTTCTATAATCTATACATCTATAAAATTTAAACAGCTTCTAAATCATTTGTCACGACAAAACAAAGTTAACCGATTTTTTAAATTGATGATCTAACCATTTGATAAATTGAATTTGTGAATCTCTGCGTATTTTGTGTGAAATTAAGTTACTCGTAAAAAAATCGTTTCTTTGATAAAAAAATGGGAATATGAAAGGACAAAACAGAAGTGATATTAAAATTGGTAAAGAGGTTGGTGTGGTATTAAAAGATGATCAAGCTACGGGTACACTTACCGATGGTGTTGTTAAGGATATTCTTACTAAAAGTCTTTATCATCCACATGGCATAAAAGTACGATTGGAAACAGGAGAAGTGGGTAGAGTAAAAAAGGTTAAATAGCAGATAGTTATACACATGAAGGCCGCATCGTTAAAAGAAATAAAAACAGAGTTGAATACCTATTCACCTGCAAAAGTGTTTGAACTGTGCATGACTTTGGCCAAGTATAAAAAAGATAACAAGGAATTGCTTTCGTACCTGCTATTCGAATCGATGGATGAACGAACTTATATTAATGATGTGAAAGAATTAATAGATGAAGAGTTTAAGTCGTTAAATAAGAGCAATTTGTATTTAGCAAAAAAAACCATTCGAAAAGTCCTCAAAATTGCCAATAAGCATATTAAATACTCTCGATCGAAGCAAACCGAAGTTGAATTGTTAATTTATTTCTGCAAAAAAGTAAAGAAATTAAAAATTCCATTGATTCCGAATACGGCTCTGGGCAATCTTTATTTTAATCAAGTTAAAAAAATAGTAAAAACAGTTGCCACACTTCATGAAGATTTGCAATATGATTTTTCAGAAGAAATACTTCAGTTAAATAGTTAGGCTTTTGCAATTACCATTGTTGGAATTGCTTTTGCAATGCAGCATTTTAAGTTGGCTGGATTAGGATTAACTCCGCTTGGAAAAAGAATTGTATCAGCTTAATTAAAAAAACAAATTAAAGTACAACAACGGTTTAATTCGAAAAATCGATTTTATTTATTTCGCTTGATAGTGCTTTTAAGTCCTTGATTTTAAAACTACCAAAAGCAGATAAAAGGGCTTGCTTTTTGCTGCCATTAAAAAGCACATGAAACTCCCGCACACGAAACAAACAGGTACGCACTCTTATTTCAATATGGTTGGGTAAACCATCTAATTCAACTTGTTTATAGCGTTTGTTAAGCACTTTAACCCACATTGCAGGCCTTACACCCCCGAAATGTTAAATTTAGACCAAAAAGAGCTTTTTTTTAATTATTTTGAAGGGTTATTTTTTACAACTACCTGATTATCAGCATGTGGTTTTTTGCGGTTTTGAAAAAGTGCC
>JBBQUP010000107.1:0-10761 GCA_038212305.1 Bacteroidales bacterium | reverse complement strand
TTTTTGCTAGCCCTGAAGATCATTCTTAATAAATTATGGAATAATCTACTAAGATACTGATTTTCAGGGCTTTATGCAAATATTATATGGCTTGTTTTGCTGATAATCAGATATATATGATATTAAATACCGAAGTATTGTGATATAGCGAAAATCAATTTCGAAATATATAGAGGATGTTAATAGCTTCCTTTTTTTATTTAATTCAAAAATGATTAACTTAACTCTTGTTTTGAAAAGCATGTGAGTCGAGTCAAATAATTGTTTTAAAGCATTGTATTGCTTCAGTCTCACATCTTGATACTTAAAAGAAGACATAAGATAGTGAGACATAAGACACAAGACAAAGAGGAAAGTCTTGATACTTGATACTCACACCTTGATACTTGATACTGAAAATATATGTCCGAAGATTTATTGAAGTTTTTGTGGTGTCATCGACTATATGGAACATCGTCATTGGTTTGTCATAATGGTGATAGTTTAGAAGTTATAAATCCAGGAATCGCTAATTTTGATGCAGGTCCTGATTTTTTTAATGCTCAAGTTAAAATAGGTGATACGTTATGGAGTGGAAATGTTGAACTGCATGTTAAAGCATCGGATTGGTATTTGCACAATCACCATGTAAATTCAAGCTATAATAATGTGGTATTACACGTAGTTTTTACAAACGACAAAGCTGCGATCACTCAATCGGGCAGGGAGTTAGTAGCCGTTTCGTTAACTCCATCGGAAGCCATTCTCCAACAATATAAAACATTGTTAGGTTATAAAAAGCCATTGCCTTGTCAAAAGGCTTTTAACCTATTGTCCCAGCCTGAGAAAGTTTTTTTTCTTGAGAAATTAATGATCGAGAAATTGGAGCATAAATCAACCCGATTATTCGAACTTTTAGATTTTTTTAAAGGCGACTGGCATCAACTCTTATTTACTGTCTTATCTCGTAGTTTTGGATTTAGTATTAATGGTGATGCTTTTGAACAGATGGCACTTAACACTCCTGTATTAAAACTATTACAACATGTTAATAATCAATTACAAGTCGAGGCAATTTTGTTTGGTCAAGTTGGATTGTTAAATGAAATGGATTATGACAATGCTTATTGCAAACAACTAAAATCGGAATATCAATTTTTAAGTAAAAAGTATAATTTAAAAAGTTGCCCAACTCATTTAAGTAAGTTTTTAAGGTTACGTCCTTCAAATTTCCCAACGATACGCCTCTCTCAGCTTGCTGATTTCATAGTTAATCAAGGTGTTAATCCATCTATGGTTGCTGATTTGAAAAACAGCAGCAATTGCAGGTCATTATTGTCGGTCAAGGCTTCGCAATACTGGGATACTCATTATTGTTTTGGTGAAGAAAATGGTGTTTTGAAGCAAAAAAATATGGGTGTAAATTCACAAAACAGCATTATAATTAATGCCATAGCTCCATTTATTTATGCCTATGGAAAGCATCGAGGAGATGAAGAATTGCAGAACTCAGCGATAGATTTATTAGCTCAATTGCCCGCCGAAAAAATATCGCAGATTGATAAATGGCAAGAATTCAAAGAAGTTGGATTTAAAACATCGGCTGAAACACAAGGAATGCTTTGGTTGGTTAAACAGTATTGTTCACACAAAAAGTGTCTGCAATGTATGTTAGGATACAATGTTCTTAAATCTATTGCCAATTAAGTTTTTTATCCCATTTTTGAATAACCAAATTAAAATTCTCACGTAAGACCAATGATTCAAATGAGTTTTTAAATTTTAAAAACCATAATTGAAAAATGGTTCGATTTTTGATTTGTAAATAATATAATTAAATTACT
Organism: Bacteroidales bacterium; assembly: GCA_038212305.1. Classification (GTDB taxonomy): domain Bacteria; phylum Bacteroidota; class Bacteroidia; order Bacteroidales; family Marinilabiliaceae; genus JBBQUP01. The sequence goes on along the minus strand of JBBQUP010000107.1, from coordinate 8,938 downwards.
TTTTAAATGAGCATATAAAGAGTCATTTTTCATAAGGCTTTATTAAACCAAATGTTAAAATTTTTAAAAATGAAAACAAAACAATTACTTGGAATAGGAGTTATTTCAGTTTCCTTAATCGCTGGTTTTTCTTCGTGTAAATCTAAAATTAAAACAGTTAGTGCTGCTAGCGAAGTTGGAAAGATACTCGAAGACTTACCATGCGAGAATGCAGGTAAATCGGATAAGAAATTTTTCCGTGCTACGTCAATGGCAACCAGCTCTGATTTGCAATTGGCAAAAGAAAAAGCCCTGCTGTTGGCTAAACAACGATTGGTGACATTAGTAAATTCAAATACTAAATCGGTTACCGACAGGTATGTGAATGAGCGCGAATTTGGCGATGCATCTGAATTTGAACAAAAATTCGAGAATTTAACTCGAGAAGTTGCTGATGAAACATTGACTAATATTGTTGTTACTTGCGAAAAGGCTTCGGTTTTGGATGATAAAAAATATCGTGCATTTATTGCTATTGAAGTTGCAAAAGAAGATGTTTTAAATGGAATTGAAAATAAAATATCTAAAAATCAGAAACTTCAGGTTGATTACGATAAAAAGAAATTCGAAGATATTTTCAATCAGGAAATGGAGAAAATGGCTGCTGAAAAGGGGATGTAAAAACTTTTGCGAAATATCTTTTATACCAATAAAAAATACATATCTTTGTGCCGCAAATAATTATAACATAGATTTATGTATTTAACAAGCGAAATTAAGAAAGAAATCTTTGCGAAGTACGGAAAGTCGAATACTGACACTGGTTCATCTGAAGGCCAGATAGCATTATTTTCTCACCGTATTACGTATTTAACTGAACATTTGAAGTTAAATAAGAAGGATTATAGCACCGAGCACTCGTTGGTAAAATTGGTAGGTAAACGTCGTCGTTTACTCGATTACCTAAAACACACTGAGATCGAAAGATATCGTACAATTATTAAAGAATTGGGTATCCGTAAATAATCGGTTGAAAATTTTTAAAAAGCAACTCCCTCGGGTAGTTGCTTTTTTGTTTAATGACTTATTGATAATACTTGTAAAAGGGTTATTGTTTTATGTGAAAAGCGTAGATTATTGTTTATCCTCTCTTTCATCGAGGCCAAAAAGTGAGTTTTTCGCACGGTATATCTTTTTATATTCTATATATTTGAACAGATTTTAAGAAAAAGAATATGATAAAACCAATTGAAATTGTAATTGAATTGGGTGATGGACGGTCCATCACTATTGAAACAGGTAAATTAGCTAAACAAGCCGATGGTGCTGTAGTTGTAAAACAAGGAAATACCTATTTGCTTGCTACAGTGGTTTCTGCAAAAGACGCTAAGCCTGATACCGATTTTATGCCTTTATCGGTAGAGTACAAAGAGAAATTTGCTGCTGCAGGACGTATTCCAGGTGGTTTTACTCGTCGCGAAGGACGCCCTTCGGATTACGAGATATTAATTTCGCGTTTGGTCGATAGGGCATTGCGTCCGCTTTTTCCCGATGACTATCATGCGGATACATTCGTTACCATTAACTTAATCTCTGCTGATAAGGATAGTACTCCTGATGCTTTGGCCGGTTTAGCTGCATCTTGTGCAATTGCAGTATCTGATGTTCCTTTTAAAGAACCTATGTCAGAAGTACGTGTTGCAAGAGTAAATGGCGTATTAAAACTTAATCCAACCTTTTCGGAAGTGAAAATTGCCGATATGGATATTATTGTGGGTGCTACCATGGATAATATTTTAATGGTTGAAGGCGAGATGGAAGAAGTATCAGAGGCTGAAATGTTAGAAGCTATGAAAATGGCACATGAAGCTATCAAAATACAGTGTCAAGCTCAGATCGATTTAGCTGTAATGGTTGGTAAAACGGTTAAGCGTGAGTATTGTCATGAAGTGAATGACGAAGAATTAAGAAAAATAGTTTGGGCTCAAACCTACGACAAGGCATTAGCAATTGCCAATTCAGGTAATACCAATAAACATGCGCGCAGCGAAGCATTTTCGGCTATATACACTGAATTTGTTAGTGCAAATTATCCTGAAGGAACTGAGAGCATTCCAACGACATTGATTAAGAAATATTATCACGATGTTGAGAAAGAAGCAGTTCGTCGTGCTGTTTTAGATAATGGAATTCGTTTAGATGGGCGTAAAACCGATGAGATTCGTTACATCTGGAGCGAAGTAGGTTATTTGCCTGGTCCTCATGGTTCAGCAGTGTTTACTCGTGGTGAGACTCAATCGTTAACTACAGTTACATTGGGTACCAAGATGAGCGAGAAATTGGTTGACGAAGTGTTGGTTCAAGGGCGAGAGAAATTTATGTTACACTATAACTTTCCTCCTTTTTCAACTAACGATGCAAAACCAAACCGAGGAATCGGTCGTCGCGAAATTGGACATGGTAATTTGGCCTTTAGAGCACTTAAACGCATGATTCCTACTGATTTCCCTTATACTGTGCGCGTCGTGTCAGATATTTTGGAATCAAATGGTTCGTCTTCAATGGCAACTGTTTGTGCTGGAACTTTATCGTTAATGGATGCAGGTGTTAAGATTAAAAAACCAGTATCTGGTATTGCAATGGGTTTAATTTCTGACTCTAAAACCAAACAATTTGCTGTGTTAAGCGATATTTTAGGTGATGAAGATCATTTGGGTGATATGGACTTTAAAGTAACTGGTACTGCCGATGGTATTACTGCCACTCAAATGGACATCAAAACCGATGGCTTGTCATACGAAGTATTGGCTAAAGCACTTGAGCAAGCTCGTGTTGGACGTTTACATATTTTAGGTAAGATAACCGAGACTATGCCAGCTCCTCGTGAAGATTACAAACCTCATGCTCCTCGAATTGTGACCATTCGTATTCCTAAGGAAATGATTGGTGCAGTAATAGGACCTGGCGGAAAAATTATTCAGGAAATCCAGGCATCTACAGGAACAACCATTGTATTGGAAGAGGTAGGTGCATTTGGTGTTATTGATGTTTCGGCTGATAATTTGGAGGCTATTAATAAAGCAATGGCACGCATAAAAGGCATTGTAGCTTTACCTGAAGTAGGTGAAGTTTACCTTGGTAAAGTAAAATCAATTGTTCCTTTTGGCGCATTTGTTGAAATTATGCCTGGTAAAGAAGGCTTATTGCATATCTCGGAAATAGAGTGGAGACGCCTAGATAAAGTAGAAGATGCATTAAGAGAAGGACAAGAAATTGAAGTGAAACTATTAGAAGTTGATTCTAAATCAGGAAAACTTAAATTGTCTCGCAAAGTGTTATTACCTAGACCAGAAAAAGAGGCTGGTAAATAATTCATTGCTAAAATAGAATAAAAAAGCTGCTCATAATTGGGCAGCTTTTTTTTAGTGAGAATATTAAATAGTCGACATGGCAATACTTGAAAGAGGTTTTTACGGACAACAGAATTGAGTTGGAAATATTATGCCTCGTAATCCTTTATACCTCCTTGAAAGTAGTTCCTATTAAAAGCACAATAAAACCGATTAGTAGCAGTGTGTAATTGTATTCACTCAAAATTTGAACATGGACATAGTGCCCAATAATTCCAAGGATACCACTAGCCATGCCGATTATCCATGTGATTTTCTTTGGAGATGAAGGTGTTTTCATAACAGTTTGTTTGTTGTTGGGTGAAAAATATTATCTGGTTTTAAGAGCTTTGTTTTGTTGAGAATTCAGAAAAAGGATTTGGTCATAGAATTTCTGCTACACAGTCCTTGTCACTTTATTATTATCTGTGTTGGAATAAATAGAATAAACCAAATTGCATTCCTCGATTGTAATGTTCTACAGCATCACTCTCATTGATGTTGGTTAGGCCATGATTGTATCGTATATCAAAGCCAAAATTAGTGGATGGTTTAACGTAGCTCATCCCTACAACCAACCCAATGTCAGTGCTTTTGTAATTGGATTTTACGTTAGTGTTGGAATTGCTTATTTCCGAATTGGCACTAGTCAAAATGCCTAATTGCGGTCCTGCTTCAAGTCTAAACCCATTATCGTACATGTATTGAAAAATTAGTGGTATGTTGACATAGTTTAAATTGAGAATCAAATTACTGCCCGCAATTTTGTACTGTGTCCCTTGTACCGAATATAAAATTTCTGGTTGAATTGCAAATTGCTTACCCAAATGGGTATGGCCAAGTAAACCAATGTTATAGCTGGTTATAGGATTAAAATTGGAGCTGTTATCTCCTTGGATGGTGTAAATGTTTAAGCACCTTTTAATCCGAGGTTAAAATGCTGTGCTTGGAGAGTGTTTAATACAACAAAAGCAATTGCTGTTAAAAGATATGTTTTCATGTTTTTTCTGTTTCGATTGTTTGTTTGTGAATAACTTATTTTATACAAATAACACGCTATTCTTATCCATAATTGTTATTCAATTATGGATAAGAATTATATAATTCACACATTTGGCTGTTTGGTCTTATTCGTAAGCTTTTTGTGGTCATTCCAGTAATTTACACCTAGTAAATAAAGTAACTTTAGCCCTTATTAAACGACATTGATTAGTTAATGCATTATTAATTACTCACAATAGGCAGATGTAACTTTGCAGCTAAAGTGAAAAGTAATGAACATGATAAACGAATACTTAATAAACCCATTTTTAGCATCTCAATATTATTGCATTTAATCTAAAAACATGAAATACATTAAACTGAATAAAATCTGGAATGTGGAGCCAAGCTCTAAAGAGCATATCCTGTTGGTTGAAGATGATGTAATTAAATTGACTTTTCCTCTCGATTATACAAACTATCAGCACATTGATTTAGGGGACGAAGGAATACTAGAATTTTCAGATGTATATGCTTATCGTATTTTTAGAGCAAGCGAGGAGGAATACAATCACGGGCAATTCCGATTTAAGAACAACCAATTGTCTTGGGGCGAGTTTTATGAATTAATTGATTCGAAATGGGAAAAAGATTTTCCAAATGATAAAATAATTCTGAATGATACAGTTAAAAGAAAGAACCTTCGTCATTTTATTTTCTTTCTCAAAAGCGAAATTATTGAATGCTTGTCATCCGATTTTAGTTTTACATTCAATGATACCATATCCAATTTGCTAGATGATAAATACCCCAAAGGATACCTCAATTATTACTTGGCCATGTTTGCCAATCAATTTAATAAACCAACCATCGATAACTATAAGGTTTTTACAGATTTATACATACAATTGACCAGTAAAAATGAATTGGTTAATCTAAAAACAGAGATTAAGAGCATCTTGAAAAATAATGATTTAGGTTTTTTTTTGAAAATTGCTAATTACAAAGCGATTGAGAATTTTGGCATAGAACAACTAAACGATATGATTAAAGTAATTGAGAAATTTTAAATTGATATTCACAGTCACATCCATAAAGCATTTTTCGAATATTTGTTGGAATTAACTTGGAAATGACACATAGGGAAATTCAATAGGTCTAGTTGTAAGTTTGATTTGATGAAAATGTATCGCCATTTACCCAAATTGATCCTTGATTAACTTTTAGTTTGTCCTTGGCTAATGTGCCATTCACATTTAGTTTTCCCGAGAATGATTTTAGATTGAACGAAAGACTTCTAAAATTTGTAAAACTGATTGTAACATCACCCGACAAGGTATTGAAATTTGAATCAGCGGTTAATTCAACACTGCTACCTGAAATGTTCCCACTGACAGTTTTTGCACTGAGTGAGCCAATTGTTTGAATCAGTTTTATATTTCCAGATGTATTATTACAGCTAATATCTCCATTAATATTATTTAACGAAATACCTCCTGATGTTGTTGAGGCATTGACATTGCTGTCTGCGTTTTCAATTTGAAGTTCTCCACTTACAGATGAAGCTTTGCATACTCCACTAATATTTTTGGCAATAACCATTCCTGAAACCGATGAGGCAATTAGTGAGCCATTTATATTGCTTGTTTTAACATTCCCACTCACAGCTGATAAATTGGCATTGCCAGCATTTTGATTTAGAATAACATCGCCCGAAACACTTTCGGCTTTAACATTAGATTTTATTGCTGATAAATCAACATTTCCAGAAACAGATTTAAATAAAAGTTGAGCTCCTTCTGCATTCGATACTGATATATTCCCACTAATTGTTTGAATGTTTAAATTGGTTGATTTTGGCACTTTTAAGAGTATATTACCGTCAATTTTACCAGTTGATTTTCGGGGTGTTTTAACTACTATTTTCAGTTCGCTGCCGGATTGGCTAACGTCAAATTGATATTCATCGTTCCAATTAGAGGCATTGATTTTACCTTCGGCAGTTGTGATATCGCTGCTTGTAGTCTCAATAGTAACCTGACACATTAAACCTTCAACAATTACCGAAGAAATGTTTTGGTAACTTTGCTTTAAGGTTGTTTGAGCTGCACTATATACATATAACACAGTCAAAAATCCTAAAATAACAACTCTTTTCATACTATTTTTATTAATTGGGTTTATATCGTTTAATAATATGACTTTATAACCCATGAAATGTTACACATTAAAAGAGTTATTTTTAAATCCATTTTTTTTGAAATACTTATTTATCTCCGTTATTCGCTGTTCATCGATCGAATTCGCGCGTTTATCGATTTTTTATTGTGAGGATAATTTAAGCAAACTATTTTCACATTATATTTTAACCTTAGTAACTGTTTAAATTTAATTTTAATGAATACAGAGATAGGTGGAATAATAGATATTAGACGGATAGGTAGGACATTTTAAAAAATTCCATATGATGTACATTTTATTTTCATCTTCTAATCTTCTCTCTCTTTCTATAATCTAAAAATCTAGACATCTATAAAATTTAAACAGCTTGTTAATTGATATTGATAGTTAATCATTTTAATTTTATTCATAAATTATACACCTATGAAAACATGTAAACACAATAATCGGCTTTCGCTTGGGATTATTTTAATAGTAATTGGGTTAGTTTATTTATTGGGAAACATTGGATTTATTCCTGAAGATCTTTTCTATGTTTTAACCCGATGGCCAATGATTTTAATTGTTATTGGTATTTATAATTTAGTGAAATGTGAGTTTACTTCAGCTTTGGTGTTGTTGGCAATTGGTAGTTATTTCTTAATTCCAGATATATTTCCTCAAGTTGCATGGCATGATATATGGCAGTTTTGGCCTATTTTATTGATATTAGTAGGTATTAAGTTTATTTTCAGCAAAGGGAAATACTCACACAACATTAATATGGTTGTGACTGGCGACGAAACATTAGATGAAGTTTCTGTATTTGGAGGTCGAGTAAGTCAGATTGAATCGCAGAACTTTAAAGGCGGAAAAATTACCGCAGTTTTTGGAGGAAGTGAAATTCATTTAACAAAGGCCAAACTTTCAGAGCATGGTGCTGTTATTGATTTAGCGGTGGTATTTGGCGGAACAAAAATTTTTATTCCTCGCGATTGGCAAGTTAAAGTTGACGTGGTAAGTATTTTTGGAGGATTCACTGATAAACGAATGTATCCTTCTGTTCCTATCGATTCAAATAAAATATTGTTGATTAAAGGATCTGCCATTTTTGGAGGTGGTGAGTTGGTAAATAGCTAAAAATGGGACATCCGTTTATTGAAAGAAAGCAAGTACTTACATTTTACTTTGTAGGTAGTTTGGTGTTGGCAGCACTGCAGGTTATCGTGTTAATTTCAACCTCGAATTTGGCTATCCACCATTCTATTGCCGATGGGATCGTATATGCTACCGTATTTGCGATGCTTGGATTTGGATTTAGATATCCGTTGGCCTATGCTGATAAAACAAAAGACCGTACCCGGCAAATTATTAATAATGTATTGGTTTTCGTTGTATTTGTAGGCATGTGGTTAATATTGTCTTATTTTGTAATGACTTTCTTTTCAACACCAGGCGATAGCTACAATACTTTTGCAAAGCAAATTTTTCCTTTGCGATTATTGTGGGGCAGTGTATTGTTTCTGTTATTAGGTGCCATTTATCAGTTGATTGATTTTTATCTCAACTTAGAAGATAAACATCGCCAAGAAGAAGTGTGGAAGAAGTTGGTTAAAGAGGCTGAATTAAAATTGTTAAAATCACAGTTGAGTCCTCATTTTCTTTTCAATAGCTTAAACTCAATTAGTTCGCTAACTATTACCGATCAAGATGCGGCTAGAGAAATGATTAATAAATTATCTGATTTTCTTAGGTATTCGCTGAAAAAAAGTGATAATTTGATGTTGCCATTAAAGGAAGAGTTGCGAAACATGACTCGATATTTAGATATTGAAAAGGTTCGATTTGGTGATCGTATTCAATATGAATTAGAGATTGAAGGGGATTGTCATGATAAGATGCTGCCCGCTATGATTCTTCAACCTTTGTACGAGAATGCAGTTAAGCATGGCGTTTACGAAAGTTTGGATGCGGTGACTATACGTACGTTTTGTCGTTGTCATGAAAATAGTTTGGAAATTTCTATCATAAATAATTATGAAGCCTCAGCTACCTCGATTAAAGGAGAAGGCATTGGTTTAGAGAATATTAAGCACCGATTGAGAACTGTTTTTCAAGCCGATGGATTGATGACGATCAATAGAGAAAATGGCTTTTTTGAAGCATGCATCCTAATTCCTCAATTAGAAAACCATATGAATAATGAATTACAATTATCAACGGTATGAAACTGAAAACAATTATTGTTGATGATGAACTACCAGCCCGGAATATTATTATTGAGTATTTAAAATCAATACTTCGGTATTTAATATCATATATATCTGATTATCAGCAAAACAAGCCATATAATATTTGCATAAAGCCCTGAAAATCAGTATCTTAGTAGATTATTCCATAATTTATTAAGAATGATCTTCAGGGCTAGC
>JBBQUP010000106.1:0-10905 GCA_038212305.1 Bacteroidales bacterium | reverse complement strand
GTAAATTGTTGATTTCCAATTTCATAGTCGATATTTTCCGTTAAACTTTCTCGATAATCTTGTTTTGTATTGGCACTTGGGTTACCCCCTATATACCCTTACAAGATAATCATCATAGAGTAAATTACAAACATTTAAAAGAACTATTTTTTCCAATACTCCAATAAAATAAAGCCTTTCAGAAGATTCCTTAACTAAACGACATTGTTAAACAATTAATAGAATCAGGGTAGAATAAATTGTTTTCAAAAAAATAAGGTAAAACAGATTCAAGATATAACGAAACTCTGGAATTCTCTTTGCTTAATATCAAATAATCCCCACTAAAAGAGGCATTGCTAAACAATGAAGACTCAATTGCAGATATTCCCCCTGAAGCCAAAGCCCAATTAGAAACACCCCGAACAAGCGACCCAAAGGGTGGAAGACTCTCTAGAATAGAAGTTCGACCTAGTGGAGAGGAATAAGTTCGTAAATAAGTTTTCAACTTTATACCATTAATAGTATTCATCTAACCATGCCCAATGTATAGATTATCTAACCCAGCTGCAATACCCCCTAAAACAACACCAGTTATAGCTCCCCCAACAGACCATTAAAAGCGCCAGCTATACCTGCACCAAGGCACTGGACAAAACTACCTCCATTTAATGCTGTACCTACAACTCCACCAGCCATACCACCAAGGGCAGCCGCGGTTACTGCACCTTTTATTGAACCCGCACCGCAAGCTGATGCAATACTAGGAGCTGCTGCACCCACCGTTGCAACTGTTACAGTAACGGCAACAGCAACCGTAAAAATTGTAGTCAAATGATCTCCAGCCATGAGTTCCCACTTGGGTCAGAATACCTTAGTGGGTTATTAAAGCAATACCCGTACCTGTTGTAGTTGCCCCAGTCATCTGGTGCTTGCATGCACGGGTCGGGACTTAAAAAGCGAGCCCCCAGTGGGTCGTAAACCCTGCCATTCATGTTAATGAGACCAAACGCATCGAGGTGTTCGTGCAGGGTATAGCCACGAGCAAATAAAAACGAGGCTCGGGTATCGGTTTCGATCCAAATGGCTGCTAGGCCGTTGCCGCCACTAATGTAATGAAGTTTTCGGATATTACCATTGGGGCAACGTCTTCTTCGTAATTGCCTGCATAATAGCGGGTGAGTGTTGTTGCGCCATTACTGGTAAAAACAGATTTGTTATCGTTTCTAATCGACTGCGACAATCTCAAATTAGTAGAATTAGTGGACAAACCATTTGCGCCAAACCGCAAGTTTATCAACCATTTAAACTACTCAACACCTCCAAGCTCTTCAAATGCCCAAATCCCTCAATATGTAGTGAGTAATACTCCATTAACGAGTTTAAAAGTTTCTTTCGCTCATTTGGTGGTATGTTTTGATGATAACATTCAGGGATATCAAGCGAAAATAACCTTTGCCAACTCAAAGCTTCCTCTTTCGCAATAAAATAATTGTGAATGGGCTCATGATCGCAAGCTATGCCATTAAGCAAATCAAAAAAGTTGAGCGATTCCGATGGCAATAAATCGGGATAAAAGCCCAAGTGACGAGTAAGATGAGCTAAGAAATGGAGGTGGAACGAATTCACATCTTCGGTTTGCCGATCGAAATGGTTAATACTTTGCGCAATAAACTCGAAAAGCGATAAATTAGGCTCTGCTTCGTTAAGCACCAAATGCAATACTTCGGTGATAAAAAAGGCGATATGTCGTTTATGTTGATGAAATGGAATAGACGAAAGGGGCGTTTCAGTTCGAAATTCTGAGATGCGCTGAATCTCTTTTTTTGGGTTATGATAAACCATAAGCGATAAATGGGATAATGGCTGCAAGAAAACTGTCTTCCCCTTATTTTTGGCAGACCTAACTCCATTTAAAATATATACTTGTCGACCAAATAATTCGGTGTAAACATGAACCACAATGCTTGTTTCGGCATACTTAAAATGCTTTAGAACGATGCCGCGAGTGGGATAAATCATGATTAGATCTTTATTGCAATCAACAGCTTAAAATTAACCCAACTCAATATCAATCGATTATATATAGTTCGATACCAACGGGTGTTGTAAAACCTCCTAAACTTCGTACGTATCGCTTTATCAAGCATGCCAGCAGGTGCAAACAATTGCGAATCGACCCCCGATACCATGCTATTGGCATACTTAAATGTGGCTTTCATATTGGTACCCGAACCATCTACCCCTTGATTTATAACTAATGTTTGAACTGGATAAACTACTTCGCCAAGCTGCTTATAGCAAGCATACGAAAATCGAATTGCCCACGAATGATTCTTCCCGTTTTGTTGCTTGAATAGCATCATCGACAAATCGTTACCATCTTTTTCAAACGCCATTCGCTGTTGTCTGGATGAAATAAATTGCTCATAATCTGACACATGCCAATCCACTTGCTTCCACCGACTTTTCCATGTTCCCCAACCCCACGATCCAATTCGTCCTGTTAAATAGGTCGAAAAAGCATATTCATTGGGGATTTTAATAGCTGGTGTGTATCCGCATACCGAAAAAACAGTCGTGTTTTTGTAAAACTCCAAAGCTTGATTCATGTAGTGCAAAAATCCGGGAGAAGTGATTAAATCATCTTCCAAAATAATAAGCCTATCGAATGTTTCGAACAATTGAGTTACACCAGAAATAATATTGCCGGCCAATCCCATATTTTGGTCTCTATACACTTTGGTTACTGATGCAAATCCAATGATATTATCTGCTATTCGATGAACCTCATCCACCGAAATACGATCCGATTCGGATTTGCTCCCATCACAAAACACATATAAATCGGTTTGTTCAGCACTTTTGTTAGCTGCCAATGCATTCAGCGTTTCGGCAAAATGCTTGGGACGATTATAAGCAAAGAGTAATACTGGAACCATGCAGCAAAATAACAATTTAATGCGATTATATACAAGTATTACATGATAAGAGAGCAATACTAATGCCAAGCTAGGAAGCAACAAGGACACAAATATCAAATTATTTTCCCTGCTAAACAGAATCAATTAAAGGTTTAAAATAGTGATTTTTTAGACTTTAAAATTCCTATATCTATTTTTTTTAAGTAAACCATCCTTTTTTTATACATTTGCATTGTAGTATGGAAGTTGTCAACCTTCCTTTAATAAGTATATTTTGCGGCCAATGTCGAAAACAAATGAACACAAAATAGCCAAAAGGCAATTACGAAGTTCGTATATTACTTCAACCATAAGCATTGCGCTTGTACTGTTTTTAATTGGTATTATTGGCTTATTGCTTTTAAATGCTAATCGCATGGGTAAGCATGTGAAGGAAAATCTTGGGTTTACCATCCTTTTAAAAGACAATGTTAGAGAAGCTGAGGTTAAAAAACTCGAAAAACAATTGGCAGCCAGTCAGTATGTTAAATCAGTGCGATTTGTAGGCAAGGACGAAGCTGCACAAGTAATGAAGGATGATTTAGGCGAAGATTTTGTTGAATATCTTGGATATAATCCTCTTTTAGCCTCTATGGATGTAAAGCTTTATGCCGATTATACTACACCCGAGCAAATCACCAAAATCGAAGCCGATATTCTCAAAATTCCGGAAGTCAAAGAGATCTATTATCAGAAGGATTTATTGGCTGCCATACATCAAAACATACGAAAAATATCAATTATATTGGCTGGATTTAGTGGTTTAATGTTGCTTATTGCCATTGCTTTAATCAACAACACCATTCGCCTTTCAATTTATTCGAAACGTTTTTTAATTCGAACCATGCAACTAGTGGGTGCAACCCATTCGCACATTCGCAAACCCTTTTTGCTTAGCGGATTATTCTTTGGATTTCTAGGATCTATCATCGCTATTTTATTACTATCTGGACTAATTTATATATCGAGTCGAGAGTTTAAAGGATTTATCGATTTTGCCTACATCGACTTAATAGGGTTACTCTTTATTTTAGTCATTACAATTGGCTTATTGCTTACTTTTGTCTCCACCTATTTTGCTGTAAATAAGTACCTTAATATAAAATCTAATAAATTATACGCTTAAATATTATAGTCTCATGATAAAAAAAGAGGATCAAAAATCAGAATTTGCATTAGGTAAAGAGAACTACATTTTATTAGCCATTGGTTTTGCCATTATTATTCTTGGCTTTATTGTAATGACTGGAGGAAAAAGTCCCGACCCATTGGTTTTTAACGAAAATGTAATTTATGGCTTTCGCCGCATTACACTTGCTCCCATGATTGTTTTAGCGGGCTTTGTATTCGAGATTTATGCCATCATGAAAAAACCAAAGCAATAGTTTCGGTTTGCAACACTTTATAGAGATAGGCATGATGGATAAGAACCTCATGCCTAAAGTTTTATTATACATACATCAATAAATAAATTGACAAATTTGTTGAGTTAATAAGAATCCACAAATGACCTATTTTCAAGCTATTGTTATTGCCATCATCGAAGGCATCACCGAATACCTCCCCATATCGTCAACCGGACATATGATTATTGCTCAGAAACTGCTTGGCATGGAGAGTTCCGAATTTATCAACCTTTTTGTGATTAACATTCAATTGGGAGCCATCCTTTCAGTGATTGTTCTTTATTGGAAGCGGTTTTTTCAAACCATGGATTTTTATTACAAACTGTTTGTTGCTTTTTTGCCTGCTTTAGTTTTTGGGCTATTACTGAACGATTACATCGATGCATTGCTCGAAAACGTTGCGGTTGTTGCCATAATGCTTTTATTAGGCGGTATAGTTCTGGTTTTTGTTGATAAATGGTTTAACCACAAACCCGATGATGAGATAACCTATCCTAAAGCAGTAAAAATTGGATTTTTTCAAGTAATTAGCATGATACCAGGCGTGAGCCGATCGGCAGCCACCATTATTGGCGGTTTAACGCAAAAACTATCCCGTAAAGCAGCAGCCGAATTCTCGTTTTTTCTTGCAGTGCCAACCATGTTTGGTGCAACGGTTTTAAAACTATGTAAAAACTCCGGTTCAATTACAACCGACACACTTCCGTTACTATTGATAGGTAATTTAGTGGCATTTATAGTTGCTATGATCGCCATTAAAGGATTTATTACCTTTTTAACTAAACATGGTTTTAAATGGTTTGGCTATTATCGAATTGTTGTTGGACTCGTTATTCTAACACTTTTAGCTTTGGGCGTAGATCTTAGCATGGTATAATTCTTAATTGCACGTTAACACCATTTAATGGAAACAAATATATACTCCGAAGGGCAAATTTTGCTTTTCGATAAGCCACTTGATTGGACTTCGTTTGATTTAGTAAATAAAGTTCGGCACATGATTAGGCACAACTTTAAAATAAAAAAAATAAAAGTTGGACATGCTGGAACGCTCGATCCACTGGCTACTGGTTTAATGATTATTTGCACAGGAAATACTACCAAGCAAATTAATCAACTCACGGGGTTAGATAAAACATACATAGCAACCATTGAATTAGGTGCAACCACGCCAACTTACGATTTAGAAAGTGAAGTAGCTGATCGTTTTGATTTCAAACATATTACTCGCGAGTTGCTTAAAGAAACACTCAAACAATTCATGGGAAATATTTCTCAGGTGCCACCTATTTTTTCAGCAATAAAAATTAAAGGCCAAAAGGCTTACGATTTAGCTCGTCGTGGAAAAGACATTGAACTAGGGGCCAGAAACATAACTATTCACAAAATCGAAATTTTGGAGTTTGATTTACCAACCATTAAACTCTTAGTTCACTGCTCAAAAGGAACCTACATTCGATCGTTAGCAAACGATTTAGGCAAAGCGCTTTCTTCGGGAGGACACCTAACGGGTTTAATTAGAACACAAATTGGGGAATTTAAATTGGAAAATGCTTTAGATATTGAAAAATTTAAAAGAAATTTGCGTCCAAATGAAACAAATTAAACAGACTAACGTATAAGATATGCTATCTTTTTGTGCCTAATCTAACCCAAATATCTAACATTCATAACAATAGATGTTTTTCAGGTTGCGTCAAAACGATAAAATCATCACTAAAATAAATAATTACAAATGAAGCTTTCCAAGTTTAAGTATAAATTACCAGAGGAACTTATAGCCATGCATCCGGCTCCAAACCGCGATGAATCAAGATTATTGGTACTAAACCGTGCAACCCGAAAAATTGAAGACCTCGTTTTTAAAGATATCATCAATTATTTCGATGATCGTGATGTGATGATTTTCAACAATACCAAAGTTTTCCCTGCCAGATTATACGGGAACAAAGAAAAAACAGGTGCTGAAATTGAAGTATTCCTACTTCGCGAATTGAACCCTGAACTGCGTTTATGGGATGTGTTGGTTGATCCGGCTCGTAAAATCCGAATTGGAAATAAACTATACTTTGGCGATAATGATGTATTAGTAGCTGAAGTTATTGATAATACAACTTCACGAGGACGAACGCTTCGTTTTTTGTTTGATGGATCTCATCAAGATTTCAAAAAAACTCTTTTTAGCTTAGGTCAAACGCCACTGCCTAAAAGCATCGATCGACCAGTAACAGATGATGATCGCGAACGTTATCAAACGATATTCGCCAAGCACGAAGGTGCAGTTGCTGCGCCAACAGCCGGCATGCATTTTAGTCGCGAATTAATGAAACGACTAGAAATTAAAGGTGTCAACTTTTCAGAAGTAACGCTTCATGTTGGGTTGGGAAATTTCAGATCGGTAGATGTGGAAGATTTAACGAAACATAAAATGGATTCGGAGCAAATTTTCATAACGAACGAAGCGGCAGACATCATCAACAAAGGAAAAGATGAAAAACGTCGCATCTGTGCTGTTGGAACAACCGTAATGCGTACCATCGAAACGTCGGTATCCACCTTTGGACACGTTAATCCTTATGAAGGGTGGACAAATAAATTTATTTTTCCTCCATACGATTTTAATGTTGCCAATAGCATGGTAACCAATTTCCATACTCCACTTTCAACATTATTAATGATGACTGCGGCTTTTGGCGGATTTGATGCTGTAATGGACGCTTACAAACATGCTGTAAAAGAAAAATATCGCTTTGGAACCTATGGTGATGCTATGCTCATCATTTAAATAATATTCAGAATACAATAAAAGCCTGTTTGATCTTCTTCAAACAGGCTTTTATAATGGGATTAATAATTAAGACAGAATACTTCAACAATAATATCATTTAAAAATTAACCCTCTTTTTTTAATGCTTTAGGTTCTTTAACTTTGATGAAAAATAAATCGATGGCAGAAATAAAAATAGTTGCTGGGGTCAATTTTAGTCAGTGCTCCACCAATGCGCTTAATTTTGCCTTATCGCTCTATCAAAATCACATCATTCATTTATACTTAATTAGTGTAATTCCTCCAGTAATTGAGCATAAGTCGTCATATGATGAAGATTTTGCTTCTGTTTATACTCACAATAGTCAACTAATTAATTCATTAAAGAATTCAATCATTTCGAATAATAAAAATTCATCCATATCAGTCTCTACCGAAATCATAACAGGTTACCCCGAAGAGGTGATGACTTTAAGATCGCGTGAAATCAAACCCTTCTTGGTCGTTATAGGGTCGTCGCTTAAACCAAATACGCTTGCCGAATTATTGGGATCCCTAACATCTGATATTATAAAAAAAAGTTCCGCACCCATTTTAACGGTTCCAACTGATACCAATTATCCCACCAAAGCACTTTCAAATGTATTGCTGATAACTGATTTTAGGTCAAAATCAGATACACTTATAGATCATATCAAACCCATTTCAATAACTGATAATTTAACAATCCACTGCGTTCATTTTTGCAGCAATAAACCCGATAAATTTGACAACGAACGACTAATTACCTGGAAAAAACAACTGTCGTTAGCTTATCCTCAAATAAATTTAATATGCAGCACTTTAGTTGGTAAAAATATTCAAGCCGAAATTCAAAAATATTTATCTAATAATAGTATCGAAATGATTGCTATATCTCGTAAAAAGCACCATGCGATATCTCGTTTTTTTCATCCCGACATAACTAAAAAACTTCTTTTTAATACCAAACTTCCTGTTTTAGTTTTTAACACATAATAACAGTCATAAATTTTATTCTTGATAATAATTACTTAAAATTGCTATCTTAAAATATATATTGGCACATGGGCAAACGAATGAAAATTGGAATACTAACTGCAGGAGGCGATTGCCCCGGAATTAATGCAGCTATTAGAGGCGTTGGGAAAACAGCAATTGTAAAGTATGGGATGGAGGTAATTGGTATTGCCAATGGATTTAGTGGTTTGTACAATCAGGAATTTATACCGCTAAACGAACAATTACTATCAGGTATCTTAACTGTTGGAGGAACTATACTAGGAACATCTCGTTTTAAACCATTTCGTTTAGACGAGGGAGAAGAAATTGCATCAAAACCCCAAATTATTAAACAAAACTACGAGGCCTTAGGCTTAGATGCTTTGGTTTGTATTGGAGGTAATGGCACACAAAACACAGCTTCTCTGTTATCGAAAGAGGGCTTGAATATTATAGGAATTCCAAAAACCATTGACAATGATGTATTTGGGACTGAACTCACTTTTGGATTCGATTCAGCGGTACTAATTGCTACTGAGGCTATCGATCGACTACATACAACGGCTAATTCCCATAAACGAGTTATGGTTATTGAAGTGATGGGTCATAATACTGGTTGGATTGCTTTATATTCTGGAATTGCTGGTGGAGGTGATGTTATTCTAATTCCTGAAATAGACCATGACATGGAAACGGTTGCAAGTGTTCTTTTAGATAGGAGCAACAAAGGCAAACCCTATTCGATTGTTGTGGTAGCCGAAGGCATTGATATTCCTAAAAAGAAAAATGCTGCATCGTACATCGCAAAAAAAATTCGTACATTAACTAATCTTGAAACACGCGAAACCATACTTGGCTATACGCAACGAGGTGGAAGCCCTTCTGCAACCGACAGGGTATTGGCAACGCGCTATGGAGCTCATGCTGCCGAATTAATACATAATAAAAAATTCGGATATATGGTATCCATTCAAGGTAATAAAACAACAGAAATACCCTTAGAGGAAGTTGGTGGAAAGCTTAAATTAGTTGATCCAATGCATGAATTAATTGAGAGAGGATTGGGAATGGGTATTAGTTTTGGACAAAAAACCTAATCACTAACCTAAACCTATAACTTTGAAACCTACAACCAAAACCTTTAGATTAATTAATAAGCTAGGATTGCCTGCTTATTTTAGAAAAAAGCACCAGAAAAAAAGTGTCACGATTGTTCTATTGCACAATCCTTCTGTTGAAACCGCACGAACTATATTTAGTTGGCTTAGTGAGCATTACACTTTTATATCGTTAAAACAATATTTAAATACTCGCTTGAATTTATCGAATGAGCCCCTACCTGATTATTCAATGGTGGTTACCTTTGATGATGGAATGATTGAAAACTATCAATTACTCTCATTATTTAAAGAATTCAAAATTCATCCTACTATATTTTTATGCACTGCAATAATTGGCACCAACCGACATTTTTGGTTTACTGAAAACAATACTCCTTTAACTGTTGATGAATTAAAAAAACTACCCAACTCCGAAAGGGAACTAATGATGAAAGATCATGGTTTTAATAAATCAATGGTCTTCGACACCCCACAAGTGTTACAAGATTGGCAAATTATTGAAATGGCTGAACAGGTTGACTTTCAGTGCCACACTATGCATCACCCCATTTTAACCAATTGTAACAAAGACGAGTTGTTCACCGAAATTGGTGGCACAAAAAGAACGCTTGAAGCCATATTTAACAAAGAAGCTTATGCATTAGCCTATCCAAATGGAGATTATGGCATCAGGGAGCAACTATCGGCTTTTTATGCGGGTTTTAAATGCGCACTTACTTTAGATGCTGGACAAAATACAATGACAACTAATCCATTTGCTTTATATAGGTTTAGTATAAATGATTCAGCAAATACAGATGAGCTGGCAGCTAAAAGTAGTGGTGTGTGGATTTGGCTTAAGGAACGATTTGGTTTCCGTCCTAAAGCAACCGAAAGATTTACACCACATACAATTGTAACAACGCTTAAGGAGATTCGTCAAAAACAAGAAGCCGTTAAAAGAGTTTATTTAGATAATGCGTTTAAGTAACCAATCGGAACTTATTACTTATTGTTTCACGAATTTAACAGAAAATGTCTCAATGTCGTTTTTTGAGAATGTGACAAAATAAAGGCCTTCTAATAATGATGAAACATCAAAATCTCTGGAATGACATTTTGTTTTCATCACTCTAATTTCCATCAATTATATACATTCAATTTATCAAAACTCTTATAATTTTCACCTTCAATATGCAAGGTTGAAAAAACGGGATTTGGGAATACCTTTATATCGTTGGGAATGGATGGTTTAATCGTAATCGAAGTGGCATCGGGAATTTCCTTAATGCTAAAATTGGCAAATAATACCTGCTCGTCACATAAATCACTCGCATTATTCAAACTTCGATATATTCCCCATTTAGGTCGAATAAAATTAGCGCCTTATTTATAAGTATTCTTGGAACTATTCGAATAACTAAAAATAGTAGATCCATTACTAACCGATTTGATTGTCATATCAAACTGACCTGACGTGCCATATTTTATTGTTTCAGTGACTTCGACCCAAGTGCCTTTAACAGGTGTTAACCCACATTGCAGCTATCCATCTGTAACGTATTGATAATCTGATTTGGGGTTTTTAAAATTTTCGCCAGTGTGCCACACGGATTTTTTCCGGGGCATGGGTATTGAATCATATTTGAGCTTGCCGCATATTTGTTTGA
>JBBQUP010000105.1:0-11001 GCA_038212305.1 Bacteroidales bacterium | reverse complement strand
TATCCCCTAAAGAGGAATCTGCTATACACCAGCGGGTTGGCAATTTTCCCTTTAGGGAGTCAGAGGGTGCGCAGGGGAAATGATGTGTTTTCTTAGAGACACTAAGTATGTTCCTTTTGCTACGGAATTAACATCCATTTCAACGGTAGTTTGCCCGTCAACATTGGCATATGAGCTATTTTTAAGTATTGGACGACCTTGAATGTCGAACATTTCAACCACAATACGTTCGCCCATTTTTGCAGGAACATTTACTTTAAGAATGTCGATAACGGGATTCGGATAAATGCTTATTTTGGTTAAGCTTGATTCTACTGGAATAAGTTCGCTTGTCAGTGATTTAAGATTACTTTCAATTACTTCTATGTTATCGAAATAAATTGTGGTGTTATTTCCACCTATCAACAATTAGAAATAGGCATTTTCTGTTGTCCAGCTGGTAAATGTAAACAGACCATAAGTGGTTGGATTTACAGTAATACTTTGACCCCATTTACTCCATCGTGTGGTATAAGGCGAGGCGCTTTTTTGTATCATAGCATCAATTGTACGTGGAGCAAGTGCCCAAGCTCTGAATTTTACAGAGTATGTTTTTTCAGACACCAAGGAGATGGGGGTTCTGAAATTAACACTTGAAGAATTGCTACCTACATTTGATATAGTACTTTACAGGCATTACTGTTATTTAGATTGCTCCAAATTCGTGATGCCACCGCTGATCCTTGATTATTGAAGTAAAAGCCCCAGCCTGTTAAGTCAGTATCAAAATTTGGGTTGGTAATTAAGTTGGAGGTTACTCCACCACCACCACCACCTGCAGATTCAAATGCTCCTAAATCCCAAGCGGAGCCACTCCTAGCGTTTCCATAATAATCGGTATTAAAGAAATTGAAGGTTACTCCTTTCGAGTGGGCTGGTGAAGTATATTGTAATGATAAATCGTTATTTAGCAATGGATTCTGATTTACTATAGAAGATACCAGCTTGGATTCATTAAAATTGTTACCAGCTTTAAACGGGTAGAAGAGGTTGTGACTGATTACGTATGGAGGTAGTCCTTGGCTGATTGAGATTGAAGTAGCATAAGTTGATTTTGTGCTATAAAAGATGTTATTCTTTATAACAAGGTTGGAGTTGTTACTGTTCGAATTCCATCCTCCAATATCGCCTTTCCCACTATTGTAGAATGTGTTATTACAATAAATACGTTTATAAATTTGCCATTGCCAACACTTGAAAGCTGAGTTCCATACGATCTTGCATTTTTTATAAGGATTATGTTGCATTGCATTTGCAATGAGTTGCACTACATTTGCATTTGAGTAATGAGTTGTATTTATTTGTTAATTGTAGTTTAAATTGGTGTCGTTAGAAGAAACCTGCCTAAATTAAAGCTTCTTCCCCCACTTTTTAATTCCATAAAGAATCCAACTCGCGAAATGCAAGGAAATTCACTTTAGGGGAAAAGAGGGGTGAACGAAGGGAAAAGTGAAGGGAAAAATGAAGAGTTTGTAACAAACAGGGAAGCCCATGGTACAGAAGTATTGGGCATATGAATTCGGCTGCTGCCGGAATTCAATATTTATTTTGAATTATTGCTGATGTATTACCCACTATATTCCATATTGAGCCAAAATACAACACTATGGTTTGATTGAACACATAGATATATTTATGCGTAAAAACTTATTATGAGTTTTTAATGAAGAGAAATTGTTGTTTGTGCAAATTGAAAATTCTTCGCAATACAGCCAATGACGCATTTTTTCACCATTTGACTACAATTGGCATTTCCTACAGTTGCAAATATAGGTCAATCACGTGCAAATTAAGTGTAATTACACTTGTTAATTAACGTGTATATTTGTCAAATAATATTATGAATTAGTTTATAATTGAATGAGAAAATTCATTTTTTAAACAATTTATTAACTAAAAATTAAGTTATGAAGACATTATTTTTAAGGTTATCCATATTGCTACTTATAACTACTATTTTTTCGTGCAATAAGAAAGATGAACCATCACTTTTAGATCCTATTATTACCGAATTTACAATACCGGAAAAAAACATTGGGGATAATCCGTTTGAATTAACTCCTCCCAAAAGTACAAGTACGGGAGAATTTTCATACTCAAGTAGTAATAAAAATGTAGCAACAATTAGCGGAAATACTGTAACTATTGTTGGGAAAGGAATAACAACCATTTCTGCTACTCAAGCGGCAACAGAAAACTTTACCTCCGGTAAAATTTCATCAGAATTCATTGTAACTGATCCATCGACTATAATTAGCACATTGTATGTTTCAACTACTGGAAATGATTCAAATAATGGCTCCCGATTCAAGCCCTTTTTAACTATAAATAAAGCAGCAGAAGTAGCAGTTGCCGGAGATATTGTGGTCATCAAATCAGGAACCTATTACCCAACATCAAAAATTTCACCATCAAATTCGGGAACATCTAACAATCCTATTACATATTTAGCTGAAGTTAAAGGCGAAGTTATTATTGATGGAAGTAATTCTACGGATGGCAATTCGAGCGACAGGCTCGGACTCATAACCATTATCGGCGTAAACGAATCATCGCCCAAAAGTTGGATTGTTATTAATGGTTTAACTATAAACAATGCAAAATGGGCTGGCATTATGGCTCGATATAGTGACAATATCAAAATAAAAAATTGTCACACAAAAAACACAGGAGCATCAGGGATTATTGGTGCCAATTCTTCAAATATTACTGTAATAAGCAATAAAGTTGAACAGGCGTGTTATATTTCCGACAAAACGCAAAAAACCAATGAATGTATTACAATGGCATCTGTTGCTAGTTTTGAAGTGGCATATAATATTGTGTCCGATCGATTATTGGATCTTAACATTGGAGGAGAAGGAATTGATGCCAAAAATTCATGTTCTAATGGTAAAATTCACCACAATACTGTATTCAATCTTTTTCGGTTAGGATTATATGTCGACGCGTATTCAAAAGACATAACAAATGTTGAGGTTTATGCGAATACAGTTTACAATTGCTCATCGGGTATTATTGTTGCTAGCGAAGAAGGTGGAACTGCAACTGACATAAAAGTTTACGATAATTTGGTATATAATATTAAAACTGCCGGAATAAGGATTGCTGGTTATTTAAATAATGGGCCATTAAAAAACATTAGCATTTACCAAAATACAGTTGTACGCTGCGGATTAGACAAAACATGGACGAATTGGGAAAATTGTGGTTTACTTGTGGAAGCTGACAATCCAGAAAATACCAACTTCATTATACGAAATAATATTTTTTCAGAAAGCACCAACCAAATAAGATGGAAAAACCAAAGCTATGCCACAATAGATAATAATATAGTAAATGGGGCTACAACGGCATCAGGTACAAATGCAATTACCGGAGATCCGTTATTTAAAAACTCATCAGCAGCCGATTTTATGTTAACCGAAAACTCTCCTGCGAAAGATAAAGCTGTAGGAGAACCTATGGCAACAATTGATCTTAATGATTATACCAGAGATTCCAAACCCGATTTAGGGGCATTTGAGTTCCATTAATAACCTTTGGGGAGTTAAAAAAGGATTTGTTATTAGGAATCAAATTCATTCTCTTTTTAATATACACCATCGAATAAGCCAACATGCATAATATTATGCATAAAAAGGGGCTATCTTAAATGAGATAGCCCCTTTTTATATTTAGCTGCATCTCCATCGACCCCATGAATATTTCAGGAAACAATTCCAGCTATTCATATTTATGGTGGAAAGATAGCTCACAGTTAAATTCTAACTGAATACCAAAAAGATTATTTTGAAAATTTTTCAGGGAATAAAAATGATATTTTTAACATTTCAACTTAATTTTAGCTCAATTAGCTTATTGTCTGATATTTAGTATGTTTTATTGAAGTGATTCTTATACTTAATACCTATTCTTATGCGTTTTACTACAATTATTTGCAAATATAGTACAATAGATGGCAAGTATAATATAAAAATTGTATAAATACTTTAACTTCCTTTATATGAAGATAAATACCTTTTCGTGTAGAATAAAATTAGATGCTTGAATTGATATTTAAAACAACATCAGATTGAAGCAATGATAATTTACTTATCGTGAAGATTTTTTTATTAAAAATTATTCCTATAAATTACTTTAAATTGGTTTTATGAAAGAAATTAGATTGAATTTTTACCAACGAGGAAAACGATTGTTTTCGCTCTTATTCTGCCTTCTAGTGCTGGTTTTGCCGAGTTTTGCTCAGGAAACAGTGACTGGTGTTGTTAAATTAGATGATGGGCCTGCACCAGGTATAAATGTTTCTATTAAAGGCACAACCATTGGAACAATAACCGATGTGAATGGTAATTATAATTTATCAGCTACCAAAGGCGATGTTATTGTGTTCTCATTTATCGGATATAATACATTAGAAGCTACATTTACTGGTAAAGCACTTAATGTTAGTTTAAGTGCTAATGTTATTGGTTTAGATGAAGTGATTGCGGTGGGTTACGGAACAATGAAAAAAAGCGACTTAACTGGAGCTGCTGTTTCCGCAAACATTGAAGCTTTCCGCGAATCGCCCAATACCAGTATTATGCAATCATTAAAAGGATCTGTTCCCGGAATTCAAATCGGGCAGGTTACAACTGCAGGAGAAGATCCATCTATTCAAGTGAGAGGTGTAACAACCTTAGATGGTAATACAAGTCCATTGATTGTACTTGACGGTATTATTTACCGGGGGAGAATGTCAGATATCAATCCTTCTGATATTCAATCGGTGGATGTGTTGAAAGATGCCAGTAGTATGGCAATTTATGGTGCTCAGGCAGCCAATGGGGTGTTTTTGATTACCTCGAAAAGAGGAACTGCGCAAAAAAAGCCTGTCATTAATTTTACATCTTCCTTTTCTACCCAAACTCCTACTAACAATGCTCGCTTACTAAATCGTGACGAGACGATGCAAAAAGTTAGGGATATCGAATATCTACGTTCTTATATTGGACCTGATTATACACAACCTAATCCAACTTGGGATCCTGCCATTAATTCAGAATTACATCCGAATTATCTTGATGGACTCAATGCAGGAAACGATTTTGACTGGTACGGCGAAGCTACCTCTCCTGGTTACATCATCGATAATCAGTTAAGTATTAGAGGAGGAACAGAGAATACAACTTATTTTCTTTCTGGCGGACATACTGATCAAAAGGGATTTATTATGAACGATACATACGAAAGAAATTCTATTCGTATTAATATAAAAACAGATGTTACCAATTGGCTTACTATTGGTGCTAATGTTTTTGGTTCATTTACTGATTATTCAGGAATCGCTCCTAATATGGAGGGTTTGACATACTCTTCACCACTGAGGAATCCGAAAGACGAAAATGGTAAATATATTGTTAATCCTTTTAATAGTTATCAATTAAACCCATTTTTAGCTACAACAGCAGATGATAAAGAAACAAATAATAATTTTTCAGGTAATTTCTTTGCCATCCTTTCAATTCCTAAGGTTAAGGGGCTTACTTATCAGATAAATTACAGTAATAATTTACGTACAAGTTATCATGCAAACAGCAATATATATGGGGATAATTCAACTGGAACTGCTTATAAATCCAATAATTCAACGATTGACGCAGTGTTGGACAATATTCTTACATACGATAAGAAAATAAATCAGGATCATTCAATTAAATTGACTTTGGTAACTGGTTATAATACTGTTGATTACGAATCCACCAGGGCAGAAGGTGCAAATTACCCTAATTTGGGATTGTCATACAATAGTCTTGAGCAAGCTATTATTCGGGACTTGAATTCTGATGCTTGGTCTGAGGCGTCAATTTATCAAATGGCGCGTGCAAATTATAATTTCAAGAACAAATATCTGTTAACTGGAACTGTTCGTAGAGATGGGTTTAGCGGATTTTCCAAGAACAATAAAACTGCCATCTTCCCATCTGTTGGAGCTGGTTGGGTTGTGTCTGAAGAATCATTCTTTAAGGGAAAATTGCCTGTTATTGAATATCTTAAAATAAGAGGAAGTTATGGGATAAATGGCAACCTAAGCAATCGTTATTCATCACTTGCCAAAATTAGTTCAGCAGAAACTTCAGCATATGTTTTTGGTGACGGTGGAGCTACTACATTAGGCCAATCAGTCTCCTCCTTACCGAATTACGATTTGGGATGGGAAAAAACTGCTGGTTATAACGTCGGACTTGATTTTGCTATACTTCACAATCGGATTCGAGGTAATGTGGAATATTACAAAACAAAAACTGTGGACTTGTTATGGAGTAAAGTTTTACCAAGTTTAACAGGCTTTACCACAATTAAAACAAATCTAGGTGAATTAGCTAATGAGGGGTTGGAGTTTGCGATACAAACAACACCGGTTAAAACCTCAAATTTTACATGGAATCTGGATGTGAATTTCGCTACTAACAAAAATAAAATTGTCTCGTTATTGGGCGAAGACCTCAATGGCGATGGTATAGAGGATGATTTAACTGCTAGTAATTTATTTATTGGTGAATCAACTGGAGCCATTTATGATCATCAAATTAATGGCATTTATCAGTTAGCAGATGTACGTCCTGCTGGTTATGGTTTAGGAAGATATAGGATTGTTGATCAGAACCAAAAAGAAAACCCTGAGGCCGCATATGCTATTAATGATGATGACAAGATAATACTAGGTCGTAAAGAGCCTGCCTATTCTTTTGGAATTCAAAATACATTTGCATATAAGAATTTCACTTTACGGGTTTTTGTTAACTCAATTCAAGGAGGAAAAGATGGCTACTTAAAGGGAAATAACCCAGATGGAATGCCTGGAACAACAGGTACTGCTCAAAACCTAAACTGGTTCAATTTTTACGATTACTGGTCGGTTTCTAACCCCAATGGAAAATATCCTGTTTCATGGTCGCCAACAGCAATTGGAGGTACAGCGTATTATTCTAGAAGCTTTGTAAGACTTCAGGATATTTCGTTAGCTTACAGCTTAAAGCCTGAGTTTGCAAGCCGCTATGGGCTTGGTGGATTCAAAATATTTGTAAGTGGCAAAAATTTACTCACCTTTACAAAATGGGATGGATGGGATCCTGAAACTGGTCAGGGTATTCGAAATGATGAAGAAGATAATGCGAATAAATTTACACATTTTCCGACTTTACCGGTAATGAAATCTTTTTCAGCAGGTGTTGAAATTTCTTTTTAACTCTTAAAACTTTAAATAGTATGAAAAATACAATAAAAAATATAAAATACGGACTGTTTATTTTCTTGTTTTCGCTCGTTGTGGCATGTAACGAACAAGATTTTTTAAATGAAGTCCCAAAGGATTTTTATAGTCCGGAGAATTCATATGTAACCATGGTTAATTATAATGCTGGATTTGCTGACCTCTATTCACGAGTTCGCGCTATTCAGTATAATGGAGATGAATACGAAAATACCTTTAACTTATTGGGGACTGATATTATCGTATGCGGCAGAGGTACTGCTGATCGACTGGGTGACTATGCAACTGTTTTCATTCCTTCTAAGTGGGAAATTTATCAACTATGGAGAGATTGGTATAAGATAATTTCCAATGCAAATACCATGTTGACACGAATAGAAGCATCAGCATTAACAGAAACTGAAAAAATTCAAGTTGAAGCTGAAGCTAAATTTTTCAGGGGCTTTGCCTATAGAAACTTGGTTTATTTGTTTGGTGGTGTACCTTTAGTTGTTGAAGAACTATCTGCTCCAAAAGCTGATTTTGTAAGAGCTTCAAAAGAAGATGTTTTGAATCAAATTGTTGCCGATTTAACCAATGCAGCTAATGGACTACCAACAATTGATAAAGTGGTTGACGGTAAAGTTTCCAATGTTGTTGCACAACATTATTTGGCCGAAACTTTAATTGCGGTTGGGAAATATGATGAAGCCATCGCAGCCGCATCAGTTGCAATTAACGATGCCAATACCAAACTAATGACCACCCGATTTGGCTCTCGTGCTACTCAGAATCCTTACGATGCTTTACTTAAATTTACCAAACCGGGCGATCCATTTTGGGATTTATTTCAGGTGGGAAACCAAAACAGAAAAAGTGGAAATCAAGAAGCACTTTGGGTGGCTCAGATGGAAAATGATATACCGGGAGGTTTATTAGAAAGTGCGAAAGGCAATGCAAACAGATGGGAACGTAATTGTAACCCTGCTGGATGGCTAAGCATGCTTGATCCTGCAAATAAGCAGGGAATGACAACCAAGCCATATTCAGATTATAATGGAGGCGGGCGCGGAGTATCATTCATTAAATGTACCAATTTCTTTTTGAATGAATTGTGGGCAAGCGATTTTAATAACGATATACGTAATGCTCCGCATAATATTGTTCGAGATTTAGTTTATAACAATCCTGCATCAGCTTATTATGGTTTAAGTGCTGTTTTACCTAATGGAACTTTAAATAGTCCAACTTGGAAAGCTAATAATTGGAGATGGTATCCATATCCTACTAAATTAACAACCCCTGGCCAACATCCAGATGGAGTTTTTGAGAATAAAGCTTTGAATATCTTATCAGCTAGCGCAGGAACGACTTTCCACGATATGTATATTCTTCGTTTGGCGGAAACTTATTTGGTAAGAGCTGAAGCCTATCTTGGTAATGATGATAAAGTGAATGCTGCAAAGGATATTAATGTGGTGCGTGACCGTGCAAAAGCAACCCCTGTTGCTGATGATGCAGTAACCATCGATTATATTTTAGATGAGCGAGCTAGAGAACTGGTTTACGAAGAACAACGTAGGCTTACCTTATCACGTACTGGAAAATTAGTTGAAAGAGTACGTTTGCATAACCCTCAAAATGCGGGTAATATTCAGGATTTCCATAATTTAGCGCCTATTCCTGATAGAGAAATTGAAGCCAATAAAGATGCTGTATTGGTGCAAAATCCGGGTTACAATTAGAATTAGTTTAGTTCGATAGGAAAATTCAAGGCTCTACCTTTTTGGTGGGGCCTTGTTTAATTTATATAAAGCGAATCAATTTCCATCAATCTATTATTGTTTTAATGCCGTTATATTTTCTTTCAGTTTAGTTATTCTAATTGAATTCAATTAATGAGATCAATCCTTTAAGACGTAATAAATGAAATCATGATCAAATCAATTTCTTTAATTCTTTTTAGCTGCTGCTCGTTCACCGGAAGTATTTTGGCTCAAAATTCCCCAAAGGTCTCCAGTTGCGAAATTGTGAAACGTGCATTTGAAATGGGTAAGCAGCACATGGATATTAGCACTTATCCCGGAACTTTATTGCTTCATGGAATGAGCGAATTTGCTTTGCTGAATCATAATAAAAAAGCATTGAATCAGGTTGTTGATGCACTTGCAAAATTTGGTTCAGGTGAAACCAGTTCTACCGGAAATTTTATTTCATACCAAGCCGGAGGCTCCGGCGCTGCTTACCTGGCATGGAAAGGGGCAACAAATAAATTAGACGATCAGGTTGCCATTATTGCCGAAAAAATGATGGAGGAGCAAAAGCGTTCGCCCGAAGGATTAATGACCGCCAAATTCGCAACCCATCAGGTGTTTATTGATGTGGCTTTTGCGGTGACTCCCTATTTGCTTTATTCAGGCCTGAAGTTGAACAACCCAGAATATGTCGACTTTGCCGTATTCGAAACTTTGGAACTTTTCAGGATTCTGAAAGATGAGAAAACCGGACTTTTACATCAGGGAAGAGGCTTTCAGGGTGAAGGCAAGATCTCGGAGGATAACTGGAGTCGTGGAAATGGATGGGGCGCTTTTTCCCTTGCTATTCTGGTCAGGGACTTGCCCGAATCGCATCCCAAACGGCAAGAGGTTGTTGGGTTAGCCAAACAGTTCTTTGCTGCAATCCTTAAATATCAGGACAAGCAAGGTCTGTGGCATCAGGAAATGAGTGATCCAACTTCGTATATTGAAACTTCAGGAAGTGGAATTTTCCTTTATGGTTTGGGTATCATGCTTGAAAAAGGTTTGCTTGATACGAAATACAAAAAAAACCTGATGCTGGGACTCAGAAGCTATCTCGATTACATTTCACCTGAAGGATCGGTGAGTAATACCTGCATCGGTTGTTTATGCCCTGGAAAAGGAACCAAAGACGACTATAAAAACACCAAATGGAAATTGAATGATTACCATGCTTTCGGACCAGTGGTACTGGCATATACACAAGCCTTAAAAATGGGTATGGAAGAAATAAAACCCTTAAATAAGTTGGGCTTTTATGTTCCGGTCGATTCGACCAAAATACCAAGAACCTACATTACTCCAGCCCGTGGAGTTGATCTTTCGTGGGAAAACGACCGGATTGGATTTCGTGTTTACGGTGGGCCAACTGTTCGCGAAAAAGTGCGCAGCGGTGTCGATATCTGGGCAAAATCGGTTGATTACCCTATTATTGACAAATGGTACAAATTGAATGCGGAAGGAAAAGACTACCATACCGATCGTGGTGAAGGATGCGATTTTTACCACATGACGAAAAATCTGGGTTGCGGGGGTCTGGCCATCTTGATCGATGGGAAACCTTATTCATCTGAAACTTTCGATTCTTTTAAAATCCTTCAGAACCAAAAAAACAAAATTGCTTTTGAAGTTTTGTACCAAACATGGAATGTTCTGGATCTGAAAATTGAAGAGCAAAAAAAGGTGGAGATGCAACTTGGAACAAACCTTTTCAAAGTGACAAGCACCCTGAAAAGCGATCAAAATCAGGAATTAACGGTCGCAATAGGACTTACGACTTATGGGAAACAGGAAGTCTTTCAGGATAAAAAACTTGGTGTATTATCGGTCTGGGAACAAATGGATTCTATTCACGGAAGTTTGGGTACAGCCGTCCTGATAAATCCTGAAAATTTCGCCGGTTTTGCCCGGATTGGAACCGACGAATTTATT
>JBBQUP010000104.1:0-11245 GCA_038212305.1 Bacteroidales bacterium | reverse complement strand
GTGTCAGAGTGATCATTCGGGTATCGCTTGGAAATATTGGTAGTAATAGTTGTCCCATGACCGCTAAGGTAAGGATTATTACTTTACGGCAATTGTTCTGTTAAATATTGATTATCAGGCATAGGTCTTGGATGTCTGAAGGTATAAAATTTACTAACTGATAGTTTTATAGGAGTTTAGATAATGCTTTCGATAAATCAGAAAAAGGCCATTGAAAATCTCTTTAATTAAGCGACATTGAATTTACTGCTTTTATATACATTGATGCCTTTAAGTTCTTTATGCTATCTCTAATCCTGTTCTTTTTACTAAATCAATCAAAGGAGAAGTCTCCGGATTATCAAATCTCACTTTCCCAACAAGATAGGGTTCTATTTTTGTGTTTATTTTTCTTGTCAAACTCTAAATTTTGCCTGCCAAATAATCGTTTCTAATTGTCTATTACAATCATTTAATCAAAATTGCTATCATCGGCAGCATTATTAGATAAGTAACTTTGTTTTTCAATCGCCTAAATGACAAAAAAGTAATTCTGAGAATAAATTTATGCTTACCGAATTAACTCAGCTCTATTGGTATCTAATCGTAAAAAGATAAAAAGCAAAAGTGTAAAACCCCAAAGCGAGGAACCTCCATAACTAAATAATGGGAGAGGGATGCCAATTACTGGTGCTAATCCAATGGTCATACCAATGTTTACTGCAATGTGAAAAAATAGAATGGAGACCAGTCCGTAGCCATAAATGCGACTAAAATCGCTATGCTGTCGTTCTGCCAGAAAAATCAACCTGAAAAGTAGAAGCAAAAAGGTAATAAGTACGGCTGTTGTACCTAAAAAGCCCCACTCTTCGCCAACTGTACAAAAAATAAAGTCGGTGCTTTGTTCGGGAACAAAATTGAATTTGGTTTGCGTTCCTTGTAAAAATCCTTTGCCCATTACACCGCCAGAGCCAATAGCAATTTTCGATTGATTCACGTTGTAGCCTGCACCTTGTAAATCAGATTCTAGTCCCAAAGTTACTTGAATCCGTTTGAGCTGATAATCGCTTAATATTTTAGTGAAGAAATAGTTCGAGGAGTAGGCAAAACCCATAGCAACCCACAAAACGACTGTTCCAATAAATAAACGCAAATCGCGTTTGCTGATCGCTAAATAAACAAGTATAGCGGATGCAAAAACTAGTGCTAACAAAACAATGGTGGTAATGTGGCTGCCCGAACTTTGCATACGAAGCAATACATATGCAATGAGCATCACAATTACTGACCCAATTAAAGTTAGTTTTAATGCATTTTTAGCGCCAATTATCCATAAATAAGCTAATAATCCTATGCCTAATACTATATAAATTGTTGCAGGCTCAACAATGAGTGTCATAACTGATACTATGGCAGCAATTAACCCAATAACCAAAACTATGGGATTAAGTCCTTCGCGATACATAACCAATACCAACGAGAAATATACCAAGGCTGAGCCGGTATCATTTTGAAAAAAGATAAGCAAAATAGGCGTACCTAAAATTA
This sequence comes from Bacteroidales bacterium, assembly GCA_038212305.1. Taxonomy (GTDB): domain Bacteria; phylum Bacteroidota; class Bacteroidia; order Bacteroidales; family Marinilabiliaceae; genus JBBQUP01. The sequence continues at coordinate 9,718 of JBBQUP010000104.1, read as the reverse complement.
GAGCGAGTTTGGCTAAATGGCGGTAATTATTAAATGAGAAGTTGAATCGGCTCATGATTCGGGATACAGATAAAACGACTGCTACTTTGGTGAATTCGGCAGGTTGAATTCGAAAAGAGCCTATTTCGAACCATGCCCTTGCTCCATTAACCTCTTTCCCAAATATTAAAACTGTTAGCAATAAAAAAACTGTAAAGCCCCAAAATATGTAGGCAAATTCAACAAAAAACTTGCTATCAGTTAATGATATAGCCCAAATTAACACGCCCGATAATCCTATCCAAATAAGTTGTTTAAAATACTCTTTACCAGTATCAAAAAATACGGGATGCTCAGGATTAAAATTGGCGGCATAAAGATTTACCCAGCCAAAAATAACCAGTATAAGGTATAGCGAAACAGCTATCCAATCGAGCCGTTGTACCAAATAGTTAGTAGGGCGCATTGTGTATTAAATCAACTGATAATAATCTATCTTCAAGATATTTTCGTTTAGGATCAATCTCTCTCTTTAAGTATTTTTCGATTAGCAAACTGGCAATAGGTGCAGCATAAGTGGCTCCAAATCCAGCATTTTCAACATAAACCGATATGGCTATTTTTGGATGATCTTTGGGTGCAAAGGCAATAAATATTGAGTGATCTTTTCCATGTGGATTTTGCGCTGTACCAGTTTTTCCACATACGGTAATTCCTTCGATTTGTGCAACTCGGGCTGTTCCACTTAAAACCACCAGCTCCATTCCATCTTTTACTATTTCGTAATTTGCTGTGTCGATATCGGTTTCATGTTTTTCTTTAAACTGACTAGGTATTTGAGAATCTTCGATGTCTTTAACAATGTGAGGGGTGTAAAAATAGCCATCGTTTGCAATAGTGGCAGACATATTCGCCATTTGAAGTGGGGTAACCAACAATTCGCCTTGACCAATGGCAAGCGAAATAACGGTGAGTGAATTCCAACTTGAGTTATATATTTTATTGTAATAATCGCTGTTTGGAATGAGTCCTCGTTTTTCGTTAAAAAAATCAATTCCTAATTTATAACCTAATCCAAATTTTACCAAATAGTTTTTCCACACGTCTAACCCATCGTGCGAAGATTTGTATTTAGGGTTATCGAGAATGGTTCTAAAAACGTTGCAATAATAGCCGTTGCACGATTGTTGGATGGATTGTAACAGATCTAATGGGCTGGCGTGAGAGTGGCATCCCACGGTCAGTCCTCCTGCATGGTAACCCATGGAGCATCCAAATCGAGTATTTATGTTAATTACCCCTTCCTGCAATCCAATAAGTGCTTGAAGCGTTTTAAAGGTTGATCCTGGAGGATACATTGCTTGCAATGGTCTATTGAAAAGCGGTTTAAGAGGATTGTTTTCGAGAATGGGATAGTTAGACGACCTTAACCGACCAACTAATAATGATGGATCGTACGTGGGGATTGATACCATTGCTAAAACTTCACCCGTTTCTGGCTCTATGGCCACAATACTGCCAATTTTATTTACCATAAGCAATTCGGCATATTGCTGAAGCTCCATATCAAGGGTGATGTAAATGTTCTTACCCACAACAGCAGTAGTATCGTATCGTCCTTGTCGATATGATCCTTTTTCACGTCCATGAACATCAACCAAAATAACTTTGGCTCCTTTTTTGCCTCGAAGCTCTTGTTCGTAAGATAGTTCCAGCCCACTAAAGCCCGAATAATCACCACTAATGTAGTAGGGATCTCGATCGATCATGTTTTCGGTGACCTCACTAATATATCCTAAAACGTGAGCTGCATTGGGATATTCGTATTTTCGCAGTGTTCGTCGTTGAGTAAAAAATCCCGGAAATTTAATGAGTTTTTCCTGAAACTGGCCATAACGTTCGGCTGATACCTGTTTAATAAAAACCGATGGTTTATAAGATGATATTTTTCGTGATTTAATATCTCTACGCATATCCGAAAAAAGATTGCGAAGATTGGGAAGCGTGATGCCAATTAAATGGCAGAAGTCTAATGTATCAAATGGTTCCAGATCTCGTGGAACAATCATAATATCGTACACGGGTTGATTTGAAATAACTAATCGTCCGTTTCTATCAAATACTAATCCGCGGGAAGGGTATTGAGTTATGATGCGCTGAGTATTACTATCGGCTGAGAATTTATAGGAAGCATCATAAACCTGAATATAATAGAGTTGACCAATGTAAATAATACCCACCAAAAAAAAGGCAGAGATAATTATAATTGCTCTGTTGTTTAAGCCTTCCACGTTATCTTAGTTTTTGATTGCCTGGCCGATAGAGTTGTGATAATAGAATTAATCCAATGGTAAATATTGAACTGGTAAGTATTTTTAATAGTGTTGACGGAAGATGTGAAAAACTTAAAGATTCGAGCAAAAACAGGGTGGTGTGATGAATAACTACCAATAGTAAGGTATATCGAAAAAACCAGCCCCATCCAAAAAAATTAACCGATGGTTGTGTTCCAGCAGAATAATCATCGCGAGGTATTAATACTCCCAGCAGCAATGGTCTAAGGAATGCTAAAAAGGTGCTTGCTGCCGCATGTAAACCGGGAGTACTCGAGAAAAAATCGATAGTTAATCCACTAAAGAAACCGGCAAGCAATAATACCCAACCCGGTGTGTCCAAGGGCAGAATCATTATAAAAACAATGTATATAAAAGGGTTTAAATACCAACCTACACCAATGTTATTTAAAATCAGAACCTGTATAAGGGTGAAAAGTACAAAATTGGCAATATAGCGCACAATGTCATTCATCTTTATAAGTTTGTTGTTCAAGGTTAACTCGTTCTGATCTCATTGTATTTTCAACCGTTTCAACCCATGTTAAACGTTTGTAGTCTACGTTTAGTTTGACTTTTATGTTAAAAAAACTTTCGCCCTCTTCGGCGGTCACAACTTCAACCACTCCAATGGGGATTCCTGCAGGAAAAATATCTGAAAATCCTGAGGTTTCAACCACATCACCTGGTCCAATTTTAGCATGTAACGGAATATCAGTCAACATAGCATGTTGATACGATTTGCCTCCCCATTCAATTGCCCCAAAATAATTGGTGCCTTTTAAGCGTGCACTAATTTTTAAGCGAGTATTTAATAACGAAATAACAGTAGCGTAATTTCCCGATACATTTCGCACAATGCCAACTACCCCATCGGAACAAACAACGCCAGTTTCTGGCTTGATTCCTTGCGAACGTCCTTTATCGAGAGTTAAAAAATTGTATTGCTTATTAACCGAATTATTTATCACATTACATGATCGATAAACATATTGTTGTTGTTTGAGCGAATCGGTAATTAAACGAATTGGATTTTCGGAAAGCTGAATGTTTTCAGGCAATCTACTTCTTAAAAAGGCATTTTCGGTTGCCAATTGTTCATTTACTTTTTGAAGCGAGAAATATTGTGAAATGCTACCCGATTTTTCGTAGATAGCTCCTGTTAATCGGTTGCATGATGAGATAAAAACGGATTTGTGATAGGGGTTATATGTAAATACCAATGAGAGCGAAATTACTTCGAGAAACAAAAACAACATCTGAAACTGATGCTGGATGATGTATCGGATAATATTCCTCATGGGCAGTAGTTAAAGCCCGAAGAGCGTTTAAACTCTTCGGATGCTAATATGCTGTTAATTGTATTTATCGTATTAAGTAGGGTAGATTGCGATGACGATTTTTGAGAGCGATACCTGTTCCTCGCGCCACGGCTCTTAATGGATCTTCGGAAACGATAAATGGGATGTTAATTTTATCGGTCAATCGCTTATCTAGTCCTCGTAAAAGCGCACCACCACCCGCTAAATAAATACCGTTGTTCACGATATCCGAATAGAGTTCAGGCGGTGTTTGTTCCAACGCACTTAAGATAGCTGTTTCAATTTTTGAGATCGATTTTTCTAAGCAGTGACTGATCTCCTGATACGAAACAGGTACTTCAATGGGTAAAGCAGTCATTTGGTTAGGTCCTTGAACCACGTGATCGGCTGGAGGATTCTCCAATTCAGGTAGTGCTGAACCTACTTTTATTTTTATGTCTTCGGCAGTACGTTCGCCAATTTTAATGTTGTGCTGACGACGCATGTACTCCATAATATCGGCAGTTAAATCATCACCGGCAATGCGAATGGATTTATTGGTAACGATACCTCCTAACGAGATAACCGCAATTTCAGTTGTTCCACCTCCTATGTCAACAATCATGTTGCCTTGAGGCGCTTCAACATCTAGGCCAATGCCAAGTGCCGCAGCCATGGGTTCGTATATCATGTATACTTCGCGTCCTCCAGCATGTTCAGCTGAGTCACGTACGGCACGAATCTCAACTTCGGTACTTCCCGATGGAATACAAATAACCATGGTTAACGATGGTGAGAAAAACGAACCTTTGGTGTTGATCATTTTTATCATTCCGCGAATCATCTGTTCGGCTGCATTAAAATCAGCAATTACACCATCGCGCAAAGGACGAATGGTATAAATATTATCATGGGTTTTACCATGCATTTGTCGGGCGCGCTCACCAATGGCCATTGGCTTATCGGTACGTCGGTCTAATGCAATTATGGATGGCTCGTCAACAACAACCTTATCGTTATGTATGATAATGGTGTTGGCAGTACCAAGGTCAATTGCTATTTCTTGTGATAAAAATGAAAACAACCCCATATGATCAAGTATTATTAATGTTTAAAATGTCTGCGTCCAGTAAATACCATGGCAATGCCAAATTCGTTACAGGCGTCAATTACCTCTTCATCACGAATGCTACCACCAGGTTCAACGATGTATTTAATGCCAAACTCGTTGGCTGCTTCAATGCTATCTTTAAAAGGGAAAAAGGCATCGGAAATAAGCACCGATTCTTCAATTTTAACCCCTTCTTTTAATTCAAAACGTGGAATGGTTAGTTGGCGTAAGCTATCCAAACGGTTGGGTTGTCCCATACCTGCACCAGTTAACCAAAACGATCCATCGTTTTTTTCTGAAACTAAGGCAATGGCGTTGCTTTTAAGATGTTTGCAAGCAACAGTACCAAACTTAGCAAGATTTAGTTTATTATCGGCAAATTGTTTTTTGGTTACAGTGTTAAAATCGGTATCCAATCCTTCATCTTCATCTTGAACCAATAATCCTCCACTGATTGAGCGGTAAAGCTTTTCGTTTGTGATGGATTCTTTAACTGGGACTAACAATACGCGAAGATTTTTCTTTTTAGCAAATACCTCTAAAGCTTCAGGTGTATAAGCTGGAGCAATAATGATTTCGATAAATCGATTGTTAAACCAAGTTGCAATAGCTCTGGTAACTTCACCTGTGAAACAAATAATTCCACCAAAAGCACTAATCGGATCACCAGCCCAAGCTAGTTCGAGCGATTTCATTAGATCGTCGGAAACAGCTAATCCGCATGGGTTAAGGTGTTTAACCACGGCAACGGCTTGTTTGTTTTTCAAGTGAGTGGTTGCATGATAGGCATCGCCGGTGGCTTTCCAAGCGGCATCGGCATCTAACATGTTATTGTATGATAACTCTTTACCTTGCAATATTTTTGCATCGGCAAGTGAGGCGCTATCTTTTACATTATTAAGTTTAAAAAAGGTGGCCGATTGATGTGGGTTTTCGCCATACCTTAAAATCTGACCATCGTTTAAGCTAATGCGCTCCGAGCTGGCTTCGGTATTGAAATAATTGAAGATAGCCGAGTCGTAGTGTGATGATACTGCAAAAGCTGCACGAGCAAACTTTTTACGATCTGAAATATTTGATGTGCCTTTTTTATCTTTTAATAGCGCTAATAAATCGGCGTATTGACCTTGAGATGGAACAATGATAACATCGTTGTAATTTTTAGCAGCTCCACGGATAAGTGAAATACCGCCGATATCGATTTTTTCAATGATATCTTCTTCCGATGCACCATTGGCAACGGTTGCTTCAAATGGATACAGATCAACAATAACCAAGTCGATATCGGGAATTTGATATTCGGCTACTTGCGAAATATCGCCCTGATGATCGCGACGAGAAAGAATTCCGCCAAAAATTTTGGGATGCAATGTTTTAACCCGTCCACCTAAAATAGATGGATAACCAGTTAAATCTTCTACCGCTGTTACAGGAAGGCTAAGTTCTTCGATGAAAGCTTGCGTTCCGCCTGTAGAAATAAGGGTTACGTTTAGTTGATGTAGGGTTCGCAATATCTCTTCGAGCCCATCTTTGTGATACACTGAAACCAGTGCCGACTTAATTTTTCTTGATACTTCCATTCCAAACATTTGATTCTATTTGGCAAAAATAAGAAAATTACACTTCAAGAGGTATCATTTTTTTAATTAAATGGACAATTAAATGAATTCATTCTCGAAAGGCTATCATTTTGTTATATAATCTGTTTTAAAGTGTTGATTTTATTCAGTTTGGTATGTTAATTGAATTATTTGTTTTTAATGATTTGCCATTTGATATCAATGGCTCGGAAAGAGCCATTCGGATATTTAGGTTAAACAAAAAGTATCTGGTGGTTTTCGCTCTTCAAGTGAAGCTGAAACGGGTGCAATCTTTAGATCATCATGTTTTTACTCGGATTAAAATAGATTCAATTGTAAAAACGACAACCTGAGTGCTTTTTATATTAGTGAGTGGCTATTATTGAATAGTTTAATAGGTAGTAAAATAAATGTTCGAGTTTTAAATCAATTTTTGCTCTAAAGCAATTTTCACTAATACCGCAGTATTTCGTGCGTTGAGCTTAAATAGTAAGTTTTTTCGATAGCTGTTAATGGTTTCAACACCTAAGAACAGTTTGTCGGCTATTTCGTGATTGGTAAATCCATCAACAATTAAGCGAAGCATATCGGTTTCGCGTGGGGTTAAAAATATTTGTTTGTCGCATTGTTTTTTAACGAATACTTCTATTTGGCGACAAAGAAAAATCTCGCCCATTGAAACACGCTCAATGCCATCAATTATCTCTTCGGGGAGTGAATTTTTTAGCAAATAACCTCTTGCTCCATTTTCAAGCATTTTGTGAATACACGAATACTCGCTAAAACTTGTTAAAGCAATAATTTTAACCAGTGGCCAATGTTCATGAATGGTTTTACAAAGGTCGATGCCGCTTATATCAGGCAGATTAATGTCGATTAGCAATACATCGGGCAATTCAGTTTCCATCATCTTTATACAGTCAGCACCAGTTGTTGTGGTGCTAATGGTGGTTGCAATACCTGAATTGTTGATTAGGTTTTTGAATCCTTCAATAAGCAAAGGATGATCATCGACAATGGCAACTTTTATCATTAAATTTAGACTTTGGGTTACGTATGATAGATAGCTAATTTAAAGTGGTTTAATGTTAAAGTTAATATGAATTTCGGTTCCGCTATCAATATTTGTAATAAAATCTATTTTTCCGTTAAGTGATTCAACACGAGAACGTATGCTGTTTAAACCAGTAGTTTTAGAATTGTCCTTTTCTGAGATGTTAAATCCTATGCCATTGTCCTGAACAACCAAATCAATTCTGTTGTCATCGGCAATGAGTTGAACATTAATTTGTGAGGCTTTAGCATGTTTAATGGCATTGTTAACTAACTCCTGCATGCATCTATAGGTGGCAATTTCATATTTGTCGTTATAGCGATAGTTGCTGCCATAAAAATGAAATTGGACAGTGGTTATTGTGCTGCAAAAATCGGTAAAGGCTGTTTTTAAACCATACTTCATAAGCGATTCGGGCATAAGGTTTCGAGCCACCAGTCGAAGTTCCGATATTGATTTATCGAGCATTTCAAGTGCATTTTGGAATGTGGGTACATCCGATTCAGATAAAATTGCATTTCCTTTCATATTAACTAAGTTTAATTTTACTACCGAGAGCATTCCGCCTAATCCATCGTGTAAGTCACGCGCTAATCGGGATCTTTCAATGTTTTCGCCTTCAAGTACTGCCTGCGTTGCTATGAGTTTTTTCTCTTGTTCGAATTGAATTATTTTTTGTTCGGCTAGTTTTTTCTTATGTGATTCAGATCTTTTTTTTATGAAGAGAAGAATGATGATTAATATCAAAATAGCCATTCCTAAAATTGCGAGTATTAGTAGAAGTCTTTTCTCTTTCTCGATGGCAATGAGTCGAAGTTCTTTTTTTTCCGTTTCGTACTTCACCTCCATTTCGTTGAGAGTGGCGAGGTATTCCTTATCTGATCTGCATTCAATGATATGAAGGTAAGTATCGAAGTAATGCAGCGCAATTTTTATATCTCCTATCTGAATGCCTGCTCTTACAAGATTATCAGCCATGTTGCCGTAAGCATTCATGTCGGTAGTGTCGGTATTTATAGCTTTGATTGCAAATTCCATGCTCCTTTCATATTCTCCTTTGTGATAGTATACATTCGATAGTGTTGTTAGCATGGCAGCAATATTAGCTGGAAATCCTAATTCTTCGCTAAGCTTTAAGCCTTTCTTAGCAAATTCTTCCGCTTTGGTGTAATCTTTATAGTAAGCGTAATAAACTTCCGAGATGGTTTGATAGGAAAGTGCTTCTGTTTGAATGTCTCCGATTTCGTGTGCGAGTTCCATCGCTTTAGTTGAAAATAACAATGCTTTTTTGTACTCTTGTTTTGATGAATATAAATTGCCTAATCCATTGTATGCTTGAGTTAGGCCATCAGGATCATTTATTTCGAGGCTAAGTTTTTCTGATAGTAAGTAGTATTTTTCGGCTAGTTCAACATTTTGCAAACTACTATAAAGTGTCCCAATATTTCCTAGCACTCGTCTTACTTTAAATTTGTTGTTGTTTTTTTCAAAAATTGGAAGCGCTTTATGATAATAAAAAAGTGCTTCTTTATAATTACCGTTTAAATTATACAAATTGGCTCTTGCTGAATGTATTACTGCTTCGAGTGATTCATCGTTTGCTTTTTTTGCAAATTCTAGTGCAATATCTAAAAAAATGTTTGCACTATCGAGCTTACTAACCATATAATAGGCTACTCCTAAATTGCGATAAATTGTTCCTGTCATCACCAAATCATTCTCGTTTTGGGCGGTTTCAATACCTATTAAAGCATAGTGTTTTGCTTTTTCAAAGTCCACCGATAAGTAGTTCCAGCTTAAATCATCACAAATTCTAATTTTCTCAGATGGTGATGCTTGATTGCTTTTGATAATCATTTCAAGCGAATCCAGATTTTGCGATTGTATTGAACTGAAAAAAGTAAATGGAATAATGCAAATGACGATTAGTCGAAAATTTATTAAATAGCAAAATAATCTCATAAGTAATTAGGTTTTTAAAGTCGTTAGATTGTTTTCTGTTAAATTATTTAGTTACGATATACAAATATATTATTTAGCAAAAAATGTAAATACCCCTTTTTGGGGGTAAAATTATGTATTCAAATGGTCATAATTTTGTTTTGTAGTGTACTTGAAAAAGTTTTTTAAGTACCTAATATTTAACCTATAAAACAACTAGTTATGAAAAAATTTGTATTTACTCTGGGATTTTTCTGTGTCCTGTTTTTTACTCCCCTGTTTTTGTTTTCCCAAATTGATGTTGAAGGAAAAGTAAAGGATCAATCGAATAACCGCGCTAATAATAAGGTAGACGAAGGCATTAACAATGGCATAGATGCGGTTGAAAGTGGCGTAAAAAACTTATTTAAAAAGAAAGA
>JBBQUP010000103.1:0-11374 GCA_038212305.1 Bacteroidales bacterium | reverse complement strand
ACGCTATATAACAACACTTTAATGCTCGAACGATTTATGTGCGTGTTTGCTATTAATCCATACACTGCAAAAAATCAGAAAATTGTCAAAGAACTTTTGGATTATGGCAAAATTGCCGCATAAAATTTAACGAACTATTGGATTAAAGCAAGTGCGAAAATTAAAAGTATTGTTTTCATGGTTCAAATATTTTAGACTAATAACAACTTAGTCGAACAAAAAGATCAAACCCGATACAATTTATTTGTTATTTTTTATAGAATAACCTCAAATCACAAATAAAACTGGCTCTATGTTGATTTAGGTGGGGAACTAATTTTTTAGGGGCGTAGTCTTAATATCTTGGTAGAATAAATTTCGATATAGAAAAAAAGGGACGTAGTCCTGATATCTTAAAAAAGCATGTATGGATATGTATTTTGAAGTTTGTAATTGATTATTTATCAGCAAAATAAACAATCATTTATTTATAAAGATATCAGAGCTACGCCCCTCATTATTCGAATAGCATTCTTTTACTACTAAGATATTAGGGCTTCGCCCCTTTTGTGTTTTAAAATTACTACCCACCCTAAACCATATAGAGCCATAAAAATAATCGTTGCTTCCATATAATTTAAAACCCCAATAATGACTTATCGGGGTTTTAATTCATGTGTATCAATATTAGTTTAACAAACCACGATTTTTAAGCAACGGCTTAATATCAGGCTCTTTGCCACGGAAATCGACATATAGTTTCTCTAAATCTTCAGTATTTCCTCGCGATAAAATCATATCTCTAAAACGTTGCCCGTTTTCGCGAGTTAAACCACCATTTTCTTCAAACCAAGCATAGGCATCGTTATCGAGCATTTCGGCCCATGTATAAGCATAATAACCCGCCGAATAACCATTACTCCAAATATGACGGAAGTAAGGTGAACGGTAACGAGGGGGCACTTGGCGAATAGCTAAACCTACTTTATTTAACGCCTCGGCTTCAAATTTATCCGCATCGGTAATTTGAGTATCGGCGGTGATGGTATGCCATTGCATATCGAGTTCAGCTGCAGCTAATATTTCGGTAAAGGAATAACCCTGATTAAAGGTTGATGCTTTGCGAATTTTCTCCACCAAATCCTTAGGCATTGGTTCGCCGGTTTTGTAGTGAACAGCATAATGACTAAACACCTGAGGATAAAGTGCCCAATGTTCGTTAAACTGAGATGGAAGTTCTACAAAGTCGCGCGATACGTTTGTACCCGATAAACTAGGGTATTTTTGACTGGCAAAGAAACCATGTAATGCGTGCCCAAACTCATGAAACAAGGTAGTCACATCATCGTAACTTATGAAAGCAGGCTCGCCGGCTACTGGCTTGGTAAAATTGCAAACATTGTAAATAACTGGTTTGTTACCTAATAAATACGATTGCTCAACAATGTTGCTCATCCATGCACCACCTGCTTTATTGTCGCGTTTATAAAAATCGCAATAAAACAACCCAATAGCGGTACTGTCGGCGTTAAACAATTCAAACACACGTACATCTTCCTGATAAACAGGAATGTCATGACGTTCTTTAAAGCTAATGCCATATAATTCATGTGCAGCATAAAATACACCATTTTCGAGTACGTTAAACAACTCAAAATATGGCTTGATCTGACTTTCGTCTAAATCATATTTTTCCTTCCGAACTTGTTCTGAGTAATAGTTCCAATCCCAAGCCTCAAGCTTAAAACCACCATTTTGTTTATCTATGAGTTTCTGAATATCAGCAGCCTCTTCCATTGCTTTTGCCTTAGCCGCAGGTGCTAATTTATTTAATAGATTTAACGCATTGGCAGGTACTTTTGCCATCTGATCCTGTAGTTTCCAAGCAGCATAATTCTCAAAACCCAGTATTTTTGCTTGCTGAGCTCGTATCATCGCCAAGCGGATGATAATGGCACGCGAATCGGTGCTATCATTTTGCGATGAGCGATTAATTGAATGCTCGTAAAGTGCCTGACGAGTTGCCCTATCAGTTAGCGACTGTAATTCGGGTTGTTGCGTGGTGTTTTGAAGTGAAATTAGATACTTCCCTTTAAAATTAGATGCTTCGGCAGCTTTACTCGCTGCTTCAATTTCAGCATCCGACAAACCAGCCAACTGCGCTTTATCATCAACCACTAAAGCACCAGCCTTGGTTGCGGCCAAAAGTCTATTGGTATATTGAGCTTCGAGCGTAGCTGCTTCTCCATTCAGTTTTTTCATTTTGGTTTTGTCATCATCCGAAAGATTAGCTCCAGCCAATTCGAATTTTTGAAAATAATACTCCAACAGCTTTTTACTTTCTGAATCCAATGACAACTCATCGCGCTGATTATAAAGCGTTTTTACACGTTGAAACAGTTTATCGTTTAAAAATATGGCATCACGATGCGCAGCTAGCTTAGGCGCTTCTATCTCTTCAATCTTTTGAAGTTCGGGATTGGTGTTAGCTCCCGATAAAACATTAAACACAGCATAAGCTCTGCTTAAAGTAGTGCCGCTCTTCTCTAGGGCAATCATGGTATTCTCAAATGTTGGTGCCTCGCTACTATTTGCAATGGCTTCAATCTCTTTTATATGCTCTTCCATGCCTTTTTCAATGGCAGGTTGAAAGTCAGCATTAGTGATTTTGGTAAAATCAGGCGCACCATATGGAAGGGTGCTTGGCGTTAACAACGGGTTATTCTCGTTCACGGCATTTTGGTTTTTATTGCTACAGGCCATTAATAACAGCACTGCCAATACAGATGGTAAAATTTGTAATAGCTTCATGAGTACTCAACTAAAATTTAATTAAATAAGGCGGTAATTTAGAAAATACTCAAATCAATAACCATGACAATTATCTATATGTTCAAATAATTATGAAAAAACTTTGATTTCAGTTTCACCCAGAATGCCAAAGACATTTTTCGCACTTAACTCATTTATTAAAACAGTTAACCACCGACATCCATTTAATATTGCTTTCCAAACCCAATTAGGATATCTATCTTTGACCAATAATTCGCAACTATGATATACCCTTGGGGACACGCTAAACGATACAACGATTACAGTCAGTTTATTAAAAAAACGTTTGGCGAAAGGGTTCAAAAAGTATCGGTGAATGCGGGATTTACTTGCCCCAATCGCGATGGCAGCAAAGGAACAGGTGGATGCTCCTTTTGCAACAACAGCACATTCAATCCGGCCTATTGCGAACCCGAGTTGAAAATTATTGAACAACTCGAAAAGGGAATGTCCTTTTTCCGCCCCAAGTACCAAACACAAAAATACCTAGCCTATTTTCAGGCGTACAGCAATACTTATGGCGAAACAGAAACTGTGATAGCCAAATATAAACAAGCATTAGCTCACCCACTTATTTGTGGACTAATAATAGGCACTCGCCCCGATTGCATATCGCCTCAACTTCTCGATTACTTGCAGGAAGTTAACAAAACCCATTATGTGGTTATTGAATTAGGAACTGAATCGACCAATAATGCCACATTACAATCTATTAATCGAGGACACTCATGGGAAGAGACCATTGATGCGGCGCACCTGATTCATGAAGCAGGAATTGCTGTTGGCCTGCATCTAATCTTAGGTCTTCCAGGAGAAGATAGAGAACAACTACTTGCACACGCATCCCAAATTTCGAAGCTCCCCATCACTTTTTTAAAATTACATCAGCTTCAAATTGTTAAAGGATCGGAATTTGGACGAATTTTTGAAACCAATCCCTCCTATTTTAATCTCTTTACCGAAAACGATTTTATTGAATTAGTGATTGATTTCACTGAGTTAGTTAATCCTCAAATAGTCATTGAACGCTTTATTTCACAAGCTCCCTATAACCTACTTTTAGCACCCAATTGGGGAACTAAAAACTTCGAATTTGTGCATAAAGTCGAGAAACGCCTAAGCGAACGAAACACTTGGCAAGGAAGGCTATATCATTAATAACTAAACCTCTAAGCCATCTAAACAACTAAACCCCTAAACTATCTAAACAACTAAACCTCTACACAACTAAACCCCTAAACACACTTAGCTCCCCAACGTAGCCACCATAACTGCTTTAATAGTATGCATACGATTTTCGGCCTGATCGAATACAATACTGGCTGATGATTCAAAAACATCTTCGGTTACTTCCATACCATTCATGCCGAATTTCTGAAAAATGTCTTCGCCAACCTTGGTGTCGCGATTATGGAAAGCGGGCAAGCAATGAAGAAATTTGCAATTTGGATTACCCGTTAATTCCATTGCCTTTTTGTTTATCTGATAAGGTTTTAACAACTTAATACGATCAGCCCAAACATCGGCTGGCTCACCCATCGACACCCAAACATCGGTATATAAAAAGTCGCAACCTTCAACCCCTTCAGCCACATTATCGGTAATGGTAATGGTGGCACCAGTTTCATTGGCAATGGCTCGGCATTTAGTAACCAAATCAGCATCGGGCTGAAGTGTTTTAGGCCCAACAATGCGAACATCCATACCCATTTTTACACCTCCAACCAATAAGCTATTGGCCATATTGTTTCGAGCATCGCCCAAATAAGCGTAACTTATCTGTTTTAAAGGAATAGCCGAATGCTCCATCATGGTTAAAAAGTCGGCCAGTATTTGAGTTGGATGAAACTCATTGGTTAAGCCATTCCATACTGGTACGCCTGCATATTTCGCTAACTCTTCAACAATAGCTTGTCCATAACCACGGTACTCAATGCCATCGTACATGCGACCTAAAACGCGAGCGGTATCCTTCATCGATTCTTTTTGTCCAATTTGCGAACCACTTGGCCCCAAATAGGTTACATGCGCCCCTTGATCGAATGCTGCCACCTCAAAAGCACAGCGCGTGCGGGTTGAAGCCTTTTCGAATATAAGTGCAATATTTTTACCTTTTAACTTAGGTTGCTCTGCTCCTGAGTATTTAGCTTTTTTTAAGTCCACAGCCAACGACAATAGAAAAGCGATCTCGTTGGGTGTAAAATCAAGAAGCTTTAGAAAATTTCTATTCTTTAAATTAAATGCCATGTCGATATATTTTTATAAGATTACTATTATTATTTATCATACTTATGCAAATCCTGTTGATCGTAATTCATTGTAATTTTTGTTCCAAACGACTTATCAGCTAGTTTTTTCGATTCTGTGATGATACTCTTTTGTCCACCCTCTTCAATAAATTTTAACGCAGCCCTAATTTTAGGAGCCATCGATCCTTCAGCAAATGTTCCATTGTTTAATAGCTTTAATGTATCGTTATAATCTAGAAACTCCAATTCTTTCTGATTGGGTTGATTGTAGTTGGTATAAACAAACGACACATCGGTTAGAACATAAAACTCATTGGCTTTTATCTGCGATGCCAGCATGGCCGAAGCTAAATCCTTATCAATAACAGCCTCCGCAGGTCGAACAAACCCTTCCTTATCATAATACACTGGAACTCCACCTCCTCCAACTGCAATAATAATAGTACCTTCGCGTGCATTTTTTTCAATCACATCCCAATTCATTATTTTTAATGGTTGAGGCGATGGTACTACACGTCGAAAGCCCCCATTTTGTTTTTTCTCCTCTTTAAAAACCCATCCCTTAGATGCATTCAGACGAAGAGCTTCAGCTTCATCAACCATTTTACCAACTCGCTTGCTTGGTTCCTTAAAAGCATCATCCTGAGGATCAACTTCAACCATGGTCATTAATGTTAAAACGTTACGTTTAATGCCATGTTTTATTAAAATATTTCGCAATACCCTTTCAATCATAAAACCAATGCCTCCTTGCGAATCAGCCACACATATATCGAGTGGCATTTGTGGGATTTGATACAATTGCTCGCCCGCATCGTTTCGCATTAAAATATTGCCAACCTGCGGCCCATTGCCATGCGAAATAACCAATTGATAATTTTCCTTGAACATAAAAACCATGTTTTCAAGTGTTTCAAACGTATTTTGCTCCTGTTCGTCAATTGTTCCAAGTTGATTATTCCTTAATAAAGCATTACCACCTAAGGCAACCACAGCGAGTTTACTCATGATCGTTATTTTTATAATTATCGAACTAACTAATTTTTATTTCAATTAGCTATGATAGAAATCAGATTGGTTTAAACAAAACACTCAAATTAAATCGTCTAAAAACGAAGGTTTTTTGACTAAAAGCCAATTATCTTAGTCTAATCAATAGGGGTTATTTAAAGATTTAATTAATTTTGGTTTCGAGTAACTTTAACCATGAAAGCAATCATTACACTTATTGCCCTTGTTTTAATCCTTCATTCGTGCAAGGGAAAAAATTCAGATTCTTCTGATAATGAAGGGTATATTCAGTACGAATTACAATATCCAGCTGAGATCATGTCGCAAAGCATTTCAAATATTTTGCCTCAATACATGACCGTTTTATATAAAGATAATCAAGTAAAATTTAAAATTAAAAGTGATTTAAACCTATTTGTAATGGAGTTCTTATCGCGTTCGGGAGGTGATAGTTGCTACTCGTTGATAAAAATGGTGAACCATAAAATATACTATCCATTAACTAAGGGCGAAAGATGGTTTCTTTTCGAGAATGCGAGTCCATTTACCTATAAAGAACACAAAGATTCGGTTAGTTCAATTGCTGGAATTAAATGTTATAAAGTAGATCTCAAGTACGAAGATAAAAAAGGAACTTCCGCTGTTGCCTATTTTACTTCGGATATTAACATGAATCATAATAAGATGCATACTCCTTTTGATAAAATTGCAGGCATTCCACTTAAATTCGAAATATCGTATAACAAGCAACTATTCAAGTTCGTGGCCATTAAATTCTCTCCTGTTTTAGATTCAGACGAATCGTTTTCAATTCCCGATGACTACGAACTAACCAACCGACATGAGATTGAAGATTTATTAAAAATGATTTTGAACTAATCGGGTTATAATGGCTCTATATCGTTTAGGGTGAGTATAAATTTTAACAAAAAAAACCACTCTTTTTTATCTAAAAAATCTACTCTATCCGTCTAAAATATTGAGTTCTTAGACTTCTTTTAAACTTTCACCCCCACTTTTTTTTAGATTATTTTTTTCGATAAGTATTTCATGAATTAATTATTCATTTAGTACATCATAAATTCACTCAACACTAAACATTTGTTTATTGAAAAGACAAACACTAAAACTCAACTAATCAGGAAAATTCGTATTTTTGAAGAAAATAATGTGGAAATGGAAGATAATAAAGAAAAATATATAAACCCATTTACTGATTTTGGCTTTAAAAGACTATTTGGAGAAGAACCCAATAAGGATTTGCTAATTGATTTTTTAAACGAAATATTAAGGAATCAACAAGGAAAAATAGTTGACTTGACCTATTTGAAAACTGAAAAGCTAGGGATTTCGAAACAAGACCGAAGAGCCATTTTTTATTTGTATTGTGAAAATGAAAAGGGCGAGAAATCTATTGTTGAAATGCAAAAGAGCAAACAGAATTTCTTCAATGACAGAAGTATCTATTATTCAACATTTCCGATTCAAGAGCAAGCCCAAAAATCAGATTGGAATTATGAATTGAAAGCAGTTTATACGATTGGAATTCTTGATTTTGTATTCGATTCAGATAAAAATGAACCCGACAAATTTCGATACGATGTGAAATTGCAGGATATTGGATACTGCAAAAGATGAACGGACTTTGGAAATTGCAAAAAGCTTATTAGACAATGGGATTGAACTTGAAATAATTTCTAAAACAACAGGACTCACAATTAATCAAATTGAAAAGCTAAGAAATCATTAAACACAACAAATGGCAGTAAAAATGACTGAGGGCTGCGGTTTCGGTAGCTTTTGTGCTCGCATAAACATTCGCTAATTTAGACAGGAATTTAACCCGTAAATCCGTCACAGTTTATACAATCAACCGATATTTTAATCAAGATTACCCTTTGGTGAAATTTATTCTCAATTAATCCGTTTTTGCTTTATCAATTACTACTTTTGCTTTGCAAAACAATCTATACATGGCTCAAAAAAACAATAAAAAATCAAATACTCCCTCTATAAAGGAAAATTTTAAAGAATGGATTAACTCATTCAAAGATGTTAAATTCCAATTCGTTAGCGGATTAATACTCTTAGCATTTGGCTTAACGGCTACTATTGCCTATCTGTCTTTTTATTTTACTGGTGCTGCCGACCGAAGTAAACTCGATTTACCGTTCTGGGACTATTTAATTGACCCTGAAATAATTGTTGAAAACTGGACTGGTAAAATTGGTGCTTACTTGTCGGACATTTTAATGAATCGCTGGTTTGGGATATCCTCAATTACTATAATTTTTATCATCATAGTTTTAGGAATGCGATTATTGGGCGCAAGGTTATTACCCTTACGAAAAAGCCTAGTGCACTCATTGGTAATTGCCATTTGGGTAAGCATAACACTTGGATTTCTGTTTTTAAAAACGGTTGATGATCAATATTTACTCTTAGGTGGAGCACATGGTTATTATGTGAGTCGATGGTTAACCGCACTGCTTGGATATGCTGGTATATCAATATTTATCATCGCAACTTTGCTTATTTATTTAACAGTATCTTTCGAAAGTTTTATTCCATTTGTACATAAATTATTTGCAAAAAAAGTGAAAACTCCAAAAGATCTAGTAGCTATTGTACCTCTATCTTCCAATATTAAAAACAATCCTATCGACGATGAAATAGATGATATGATTGACGATTTTATCCCCAATTCGGGTGTTGAACCTCTAAAACCACTATTTGTTGATGAAGAGCCAATGCCTCTAAATATAACAAAACCAATCGTAGAAGATCCATTTATCCCAGAAGATGACTTTGATTATGAAGTAGCTATTGATAATAACTCAGACTTTGAAGGCGAAAATATGCCTTTGGGCGAAGAGCTTGCCGATTACGATGAAACGCAAGATCTCTCATCGTATGTGTTTCCTGACCTTGATTTACTTGACGATCACCAAGGAAATGCCGAAGTTAGCAATGAAGAGTTAGTAGCTAACAAAGAGAAAATTGTTAAAACACTCGAAGACTTTAAAATAAGTATCACAAGTATTAAAGCAACTGTGGGTCCAACAGTTACGCTTTATGAAATTGTACCAGCTCCGGGCGTTCGAATCTCTAAAATTCAAAACCTCGAAGATGATATAGCATTAAGTTTATCCGCATTGGGGATTCGTATCATAGCACCTATACCTGGTCGCGGAACCATTGGAATCGAGGTGCCTAATTCAGAGCCAATGGTTGTTTCCATGCGATCAATCATTGCATCTAAAAAATTCCAAACCTCTAAATTCGATTTGCCTATTGCATTTGGTAAAACCATTTCGAACGAAACATTTGTTATTGACTTAGCCAAAGCTCCTCACATGCTAGTTGCTGGAGCTACTGGCCAAGGTAAGTCAGTTGGATTAAATGCCATTATCACTTCGTTACTATATAAAAAACATCCATCGCAGCTTAAATTAGTACTTGTTGATCCAAAGAAAGTAGAGTTAAATATATACGCAAAGCTCGAAAAGCACTTTTTAACGAAACTTCCCGATGAAGAAGATCCAATCATCACGGATGTTCAAAAAGTGGTGACAACCCTGAATTCCTTAACCGTTGAAATGGATAATCGTTACGATCTGCTCAAAAAAGCGCATGCCCGTAACATTAAAGAGTACAACCATAAGTTTGTTAAACGACAATTGAATCCCGAAAAAGGACATCTATTTTTACCTTACATAGTGGTTATTATCGATGAGTTTGCCGATTTAATAATGACTGCCGGCAAAGAAGTGGAGCTACCCATCGCGCGTATTGCTCAATTAGCGCGTGCCGTTGGTATTCATATGATTATTGCCACTCAGCGCCCATCAACCAACATTATTACTGGCGTTATAAAAGCCAACTTCCCTACTCGGGTGGCCTTTAAGGTAGCCTCGATGATTGACTCCCGAACCATTTTAGATTCACCCGGTGCTAACCAATTGATTGGACGTGGCGATATGTTAATTTCGCAAGGAAGCGATTTGGTGCGCGTGCAATGTGCCTATGTTGATACGCCCGAAGTTGAGAAAATTGTTGAATTCATTGGTTCGCAGCGCTCCTACCCATCAGCCATGTTGCTCCCTGAGTTTAACGGACCAGATGGTGGATCAAACGATGTAAATGAGATCGACCTCTCAAAACGCGATCCTTTCTTCGACGATGCCGCTCGTATAATTGTAGGTAATCAGTCTGGCTCAACTTCTCTCATTCAGCGTCGTTTCTCCATTGGTTATAACCGTGCAGGACGAATCATGGATCAGCTTGAAGCTGCTGGTATTGTAGGAGCAAATGAAGGCAGCAAAGCCCGTCAGGTATTAATTGTTGACGAAGCTCATTTAGAAAGAATGCTCAATAGTTTATAATAACTCTATTTTTGGAACGGTATTTGTTTAATCCAGTAAGTATATACATCAAAAACACTTGATGCTTGATACTCACATCATGATACTTGATAATTAAAACGTTATAATAATATCTTAAAAAATACAAATGAAAAAACCATTATTAATCTCTTTGATTCTTGTCGTATCATTTTCCTTTTCAAATGCACAAGATGCAGTAAAAGCGAAACAGATTCTCGATCAGGTATCATTAAAAACAAAAGCATTCACAAGCATTTCAGCCGAATTTTCTTTTTCACTCGAAAACTTACAAGAAAAAATTAACGACTCACATAATGGAAGCATTAAAGTTAAAGGGAACAAATACAAAGTGTCGTTAATGAATGTTGATTCGTATTTCGATGGCAAATCATTGTATACTCATTTAAAAGATGCTGATGAAGTAAATATATCAACACCCGATACCAACGACGAGGGAATATTAAATCCAGCCAAAATATTTACGATGTACGAAAAAGGATTTAAATACAATTTTATTGGAGAGAAAACCGAAGCGGGTAAAACACTTTACGAGATTGATTTATTTCCGGATAACAGAGACAAGCCTTTTTCGCGGATCAAGCTTCAAATTTGGAAAGACAACCTTCAGCTTTACACTCTTAAACAAGTTGGTAAAGATGGAAACAATTATACGATCAAAGTCAAAAAGATGGATACAAATCAACCATTTACCGACAGCGATTTTGTATTTAACTCAGCTGCCAATCCAAATGTTGATGTTATCGACATGCGTTAGACTAATAAAATAAGATGATAAAAACAACACCTTGATCTCAACTTTTAAGGTGTTGTTTTGTTTTTAAATAAACTGATAATATGGAATTCCTTTCTCACTTCATGATCACGCTTTGGCAATTATCGGTTGCTATGGCGCCTTAC
>JBBQUP010000102.1:0-11434 GCA_038212305.1 Bacteroidales bacterium | reverse complement strand
TAATCCAATCCAAAATGCACCATAGGACACAAAAGCACTGTATCCAAAATTATTTCCAAGTTTTTGTTCTTGAAAGCCAGCAATTAATTGAGCTAAACCTCCAAAAATGAATCCTAAAGCCACAACTGGGCCTAACCCACACAAGCCTAAATTATGAAATTGCAATAAAAGTGTTGTTAAGCCAAAACCTGCAAGACCAACAACTCCGGGATTTCCATGTTTCATTGTAAAATAAAGTTTAAATTTTGAGGCGCAATTTAATTAATATGTCCAATACTTTTTCAAATCTTCAACATTTGGAATAAATTTAATTGAGCTAAATTAAAAAAGCAGCATCTCTGCTGCTTTCTAACACATTAAAAAATAAATTAAAATGCGGTGATGATTGCTAAAAAGTCCTGCGCTTTTAATGATGCACCTCCAATTAATCCACCATCCACATCGGGATTAGCAAATAATTCTTTAGCATTGGCAGCATTGCAACTTCCTCCATAAAGAATAGAAATTTCATCAGCTACACCTTGACCGTATTTTGCTGCTAAAGTTTGACGAATAAAAGCATGCATCTCTTGAGCTTGAGCTGAGGACGCTGTTTTACCTGTTCCAATTGCCCAAACTGGCTCATAAGCAATAACAATTTTTTTAAAATCATCAGCTGATAAATGAAAAACACCTTCAACAATTTGAGATTTTACAACATCAAAATGTTTTTCCGATTCGCGTTCAGCTAAAACTTCACCAATACAAAAAATTGGCGTTAATCCATTGGATAATGCCAAATCTACTTTTTCTTTCAATTTAGCATTGGTTTCGCCATAATAACTACGACGCTCTGAATGACCTAGTATAATATACTCAGCACCAGTTGATTGAATCATTGAGGCAGATGTTTCGCCAGTATAGGCTCCAGATGCTTTATCTGCACAATTTTGAGCAGCAACTCCAATTTTTTTTCCATCAACACTTTTAACCACTTCGGTTATGTGAATAAATGGTGTTCCTAATACAATCTTACAGTTTAGCGAGATGTCTGCTACTAAACCATTTAACTCTTTCGCTAATTCAACCCCTTCCTGAAGGGTCTTATTCATTTTCCAGTTTCCTGCAACAATGTTTTGTCTCATTGATTTGTGTTTAATTGTGTTTATTTCGATAAATTATTGATGTTCCAGCAATTAATAGAAACAAGCATGCAAATACTAAAACCCAATTGCTCCTTTCCTGATTCATGATCAATGTGGCTTCGAGAGGCTTTTCAAATAAGTTAATTTCATCCACTCGATTATAATTCCATTTTCCTAATATGGTTCCATTGTTAATTAGAACTATGCCAGGATTCGCTCTGGTTATCGTTTTCAAAAGAGTTTCATCTGCAAATAAAAACTCAAAATCAGCTCTAGCAGCACTCTCGAATCTCACAATCTCTTCGGACAGCGAAGAGGTAACCACATACAAACCCGTTTTATTTTTTACACAAATATCCTTTAATAGCCCTAAATTACTCCAATCGTTAATTTTCACATCCTCAAGCTTGGGAACAATAATTAGAATAACTGGTTTTACATGGTTTAATATTATATCTGACACATTATTTCCTTCAGCATCCATTAAAGCAAAATTTTTAGCCGGAGGATCGTATCCTTTTTGAATTAATTTAGTTTTGGAATCGATAAAAACCCAAGATGAATCGGTATATGGATAGTCATCAACACCAAACTCTTTTTGGACACCTTTTTTTTCAAGGATAAAACTTGTTTCATATTGATCTTGCTTCTCACCATTTGGAACACTCATTTCAGACGGAATATTTGTTCCTGTTTGATAAGGTCGAAAATCTATTATGGGTAAAAAAGTCAGACAATAGTAAATGAGTCCCAAAATAAATACAGCATAGATAGCACTTAAAAATAGAGATCGATTAGAACTAATTGGCTCTTTTACAGACTTCCTATTTTCAAAAATGATTAATGCAAATGGCAGAAGTACTAAGTTCTTAAAAAAGGTTTGCCAATTTGTTAGTTTTATTGCATCGCCAAAACAACCACAATCACTAACTGGATTATAAATTGCTAAATACAGGGTTAAAACAGTAAAAAATGACACAAGTATTAAAGTAGGAATTGCAAGTAGTCGAATTCGTAAACCCATTACTAGATGCGCTCCAAGCAAAAACTCGAAAGCGGCAATTAAAATTGCAAAACCCATTGCCATTGGGGTTAATGCACCTAAATGAAAGGCTTCGAAATAATCACTGATTTTTATAGCCACACCAACTGGATCAACAGCTTTTACAAAACCCGAAAAAATAAATGTAATTCCAATTATTACCTGACCAATTACTCTTAGTTTTTTCATGCTTAAAAAATTTTATATGCTATGAACTGATTCAGTTTATCTTGTTTTCGTTCTCATCTTCAGGCCATTCAATTTTTATCATAGCAAAAGTGGCATAATTAATAATGTCTTGATAATTCGCATCAATGCCTTCTGAAATAATGGTTTTGCCACTATTATTTTCAATTTGTTTTATTCGATGCAACTTCATCAGAATAAGATCGGTAAATGAACTAATGCGCATTTTCCTCCAAGCCTCATCATAATCGTGATTTTTATCCGCCATTAAAGATTTTGCGTCGTGTAACATTTGAGTAAACAAGGCTAATGCCTCCTTCTTATTCATTTCAGGATTATCAGCAACACCTAGTTTTAATTGAATTATCCCCATGGCTGCATAATTAATAATGCCAATGAATTCGGATCGAATATCATCATCAACTTTTGATACCCCTTTGGTTTCAATACTACGAATTCGCTGTGCTTTAATAAATATTTGATCAGTCATTGAACTGGGACGTAAAATACGCCAAGCAGTTCCATAATCAGTCATTTTTTTCGTGAAAATATCAATACACGCACTAAAAACGTGATCGAACTGCTCTATAGTTTTTAAAGACATTGACTAAATTTTGACCGTAAAACTATTAAAAATGCATCTGCTTGCCAAAGAACTTGGCAAAGAATCCCTTTTTATTTTTTATATTGAAAAATTGATACTTATTTTCAATTAATTTAAAGAAATTAAATCATCAATTTAAAAAAAGGTAAAACGCAATTACCGTTTTGCACATTGAATTATTCATTTTATTTATCTTCACCTATTATAACTTGAAATAACGTTGAATAAATATAGGGTTTCATTTTGCTATTCTACTCAAACAATTTTGAATGACTATTAAACTAAAAAATAAGCTATACTCTCTCGATATCCCAATTGTAATGGGTGTGCTTAACTTTACACCCGATTCATTTTACAGCAATAGCAGGTACTCTATTGATATGGAGCTAGTTCCAAAAATTGAAAAGATGTTGCTAGACGGTGCAGCAATTATTGATATTGGTGCGTATTCATCTAGGCCTGGCGCTATTCATATCTCTGAAGAGGAAGAAATAAAGCGTTTATCCGAGCCACTAGCCATTATTCGCAAGCATTTCCCTGATATAATTATATCGATAGATACGTTTAGAAGTAATGTAGTCGATAAATTAATAACTAATTACGAAATAAACCTTGTTAACGATATTTCGGCAGGTCATCTAGATGAAAACATGATTCCAACAATAGCAAAGCATGGCATTCCTTATATTATGATGCACATGCCTGACAATCCCCAAAACATGCAAAATAACTTTGTTGAAGGAGATTTGATGCAGAAACTCACCCTATATTTTTCGGAGAGAGTTGATAAAGCGCATTTTGCAGGAATATCGGATATTATTATAGATCCAGGTTTTGGATTTGGAAAATCCTTAGAACAAAACTTCGTGATACTGGATAAGCTTCATCAACTAAAATTATTAGATAAACCCATCTTAGTTGGCATGTCTCGCAAGTCGATGATTTACAAGACATTAAACTGCACTCCTGATAATGCAATGAATGGCACATCCGTTTTAAATACAATTGCTTTAGTAAAAGGTGCTTCAATTTTAAGGGTTCATGATGTAAAAGAAGCCGTTGAATGCATTAATTTAGTACAAAAATTAAATCCATAACATGTCGTTTTTAGAGTTTAGATTAATTGATATTATTGATATTGTATTAGTTGCCTTTTTGATGTACAAGCTGTACACCATGGTTAAAGGGACTATTGCACTCAACATATTAATAGGGCTTTTTGCTTTCGTTATTTTTTGGCTAATGATAAAGGCGCTGAAAATGGACTTGTCGGGCAGCATACTCGACAACTTTGTGAATGTAGGTGTTCTGGCACTTATCATCGTCTTCCAACAAGAAATTCGTCGATTTTTTCTGCATCTTGGAACAAAGTACAAACTATATTATACCGAAAACAAGGTTTCAGACCATCAGCGTTTTATTAATCAACTCATTAAATCGATTGAGAGTTTTGCTAAATCGAAAACGGGAGCATTAATAGTGATTACTAAAGAAGCATCGTTGAACGACATGATTGAAACAGGAGACAAAATTGATGCAAACATAAGTAGCATGTTGATTGAAAGCATATTTTTCAAAAACAATCCTCTACACGATGGAGCTATTATCATACAAGGCGATAGAATAGTTGCCGCTGCATGTATTTTGCCAGTTTCTCAGAATTACTCCTTGCCAGCTCACATGGGACTGCGACACAGGGCTGCTATGGGAATAACCGAATCGACCGATGCCTGCTCAATTGCTGTATCTGAAGAACGCGGAGAGATTACATTTTTTATTAATAACGATTATTTTGAAAACATAACTACTAGCGAACTTGAAAAATATCTTCAACATTTTTAAGTCTGAGTTTACTCCGAAAAGTCAAAAACCCCTAGATCCCCTGAAGGGGACTTTGAAAAATTTATTGATTTTCAACGCATTCCTCTTTAGGAGTCAGGGGGTAAAGAAGTTGAAAATCAATGAACTCAGACTTTTCGCAGTGGACTTAGGTCTATTCAATCAAATAGTTTTTGATTGAATGAATAAAATTCTCCATATAATAGACTATTTGAAACTATAACAAATGCAATGGCGCCATCATTAAATAATAAAACAAATAAAATTGCAATCTCAGGCTCCACAGGGTTTATTGGTAATTCACTGAGCCAATTTTTCAAAAACAATATGTATCAAATTGTTCCCATTCAACGACGAGATATTGCCAAAGGATCTGCACATGTGGCATCTCTTATTAAAGGTTGTGAGATAGTGATAAATTTATCTGGAGCAACTATTTTAAAGCGATGGACACCCAATTATAAAAGTGAAATTTTTAATAGTCGAATAAATACGACCCGTTGTTTAGTTGATGCAATAGCTAAAATGGATACTAAACCAACTACCTTTATTAGCACTTCGGCAGTTGGTATTTATGAACCTATTGATTCGCATGATGAATTTTCGGATCGATTAGCTAATGATTTTTTAGGAGATGTTTGTCGGGCTTGGGAAGCAGAAGCTACCAATATTATGCAATTTAGCGACGTTCGATTAATTATTTTTAGACTAGGAGTTGTATTAGCAAAAAACAATGGTGCATTCCCTAAGATTATTAAACCGATGAATTTTTTTGTTGGAGGTAAAATTGCAGATGGTTTTCAATGGTTTCCGTTTATTCATGTAAACGATTTACTGAGGGCCTATTGGTACGTAATTAACAACCCTAATTGCAAAGGAATTTACAACTTAACCGCTCCAAATCCAATAATTAATCAGGAATTTACAAAGTTACTGGCAACAAAAATTCATCGTCCCTATTTTTTTACAGTTCCCAAATGGCTATTAAAACTGCTATACGGCGAAGCTGAAACAGTTTTAACCCAAGGTCAAAATGCCAACCCTCTTCGCTTGATAAACGATGGATTTGATTTTGAGCTTCCAACGGCTTCAAAAGCCATTGATCAGTTAATCAATTAGTCCATCGCGACGCAACAACGCTTTAACATCAGGTTCACAACCTCGAAAAGCTAGATACAAATTCATTGGGTAATCCGATCCTCCCTTTTCAAGAATTGTGCGTTGATATAATTTAGCCACCGATGCATTAAACACGCCATCTTCTTTGAATTTTTCGAAGGCGTGAGCATCTAATACCTCAGCCCATTTGTAACCATAATATCCAGCGGCATAACCACCATCAAAAACATGCGAAAACGCAGTGCTAATTAATGCTCCATCAATTCGAGGGAGTAGTTCTGTTGGCGAAATTGCGAATAATTCGAACTGATCAATTTCCAATACGTCCTTATTCGCTAATGAATGCCACGCCATATCTAAAAACCCAAAACTAAGTTGGCGAACCGTTGCATAACCACTTTGAAAACGGTCGCACTCAATTAATTTCATCATTAATTCATATGGCATCACCTCCCCTGATTGATAATGACGGGCAACACGACTCAACCACTCAGGCTCGGTTGCAAAATTTTCCATTAATTGCGAGGGTAGTTCAACAAAATCGCGATACACATTGGTTCCCGACTGAGATATGTAGTTTACCTGACTTAGCATTCCATGTAACCCATGTCCAAATTCGTGCAAGAAAGTTCTCAATTCCTGAAAAGTTAACAATGCTGGTGTATCGCCAATTGCCTTTGAGAAATTCATAACCAATGAAACGATTGGACGCTCGTTTTTACCTTCAAAAATAAATTGCTCTTTAAACGATGTCATCCATGCCCCTCCTTGTTTCGAGGCTCGTGCATGATAATCCAATAATAAGATGGCAATTGCTTGATGATCTTTGTTGAAAACGTTAAAAACTTTTACTTCGGGGTGATAACTAGCAGTCTGACTGCGAATTTCAAACGTTAGTCCAAATAATTTATTTGCCAAATTAAAAATACTTTTCTCCACCGCTTCAAGTGGCAAATACGGTTTTACAATTTCATCATCTACATTATATTTTTGAATCTTGATCTTTTCGGAGTAAAAGGCAAAATCCCATTTTTGAAGTGCATCTTTTAAACCTAACTTGCTAGCAAAGGTGGCTATTTCATCCACATCGGCTTTAGCAAATGGAAGTGATGCTTTTAGCAAATCGTTTAAAAAACTATTGACACGTTCAGAGGATTGAGCCATTTGCTCATCCAATACAAAGTCGGCATATGTTTCAAACCCCAATAAATTAGCGAGTTCCAAACGCAATAAAACTATTTCATTGATGATTTTTTTATTATTATGAGCATTGTTTTGATTTCCTCTTTTCGAATAAGCTAAAAACATTTTTTTTCGCAACGCTCTGTTTTCGGCATACTTCATAAAAGGCAAATAACTTGGGGAATGAAGCGTAAAAATCCAACCCGATTTATTGGCTTGTATAGCCGTTTTCTCCGCCTGCTGAATAACCGAATCGGGTAAACCAGCCAGATCCTCATTATTAGTTATCAATAATTCAAACCCATTGGTTTCCGCCAATAAATTCTCTCCAAACCGAAGTGATAAATCTGCTAACTGAATAGTCATCTCGCGATAGCGGCTTTTCTGATTTTCATTAAGTAAAGCACCCCTGCGAGCAAATGATTTATAAGTATCATTCAATAACTTGGTTTGATCCGAAGACAAATTGGAATTATCCTGACACCAGACTTCTTTTACTTTAAATAACAATTTCTCATTCAGCCAAATATCATTAAAAAAATCAGTGATTAAAGGCGATATAGCACGAGCCGTTTGCTGAATTGTTTCGTTGGTATTTGCATGATTTAAATTGTAAAATAAATTACTTATCAAATGCAATGAGAATCCAATCCGATCCATTGCAACTACTGTATTTTCGAAAGTTGAATTTTGCGAACTCTGTATAGTTTCATCTAGTTCTTGCCGTGCTGATACAATTGCATCTTCAATATATTTTTGCAACATTGTATCGTCAATGCTTTTAAATAGAGGCAAATGTGTTTCTGAATCGAATAATTTTCTGAAAGAATCAAGGATCATATATAGTTTATTTACTTAGCTGAGGTTATAAGAATAAAATTATGAGATTTTGAACAAAAGTATATTAATGACCGAATAAAACCATTTTTCAACTTAAATAATCAAGCGTAAATAGGTATTAATATGGCCAAAATAGCAACCTTTACACCTCATTTCACGTTATTATTACCATTATAATTAAAAAATAATTAAATTCGAGTAGACTAATTTAATTCAGGCAACATGACCGTTACACTCAAACTTCTCATAGTAACCCTTTTGCTTTCGATAGGTTCAAATATTTCGGCACAAATAAAACTACCAAATAAGGATAAAGTTTACGAATACTTGCAATTTAAAGAACAAAGAAAAACCCAAAGAGCTGAAAAACTATTGTCAAAAGCTGAAAAATTTACACTTCGTGCTGATGAAAACCAAAAACATGTTGATAAAGCACTTATTAGAGCAACTCCCTACTATCAGCAAGGTTACAAATTGTATTATACAGCCTACTACAATCATATCAAAATTGAGAATAAAACAAACGAATTATCTAATTCTGACAATGTTAGCATAGAGCAAGCAGTCAAAAGTTATCGACAAGGAAAACAGATGTATCGAAAAGCGGAGAATACATCTAGAAAGAAGCGACAGTTAGAATTAATTAAAGCAGCTGGAGACAGATGCAGTGAGTCATTAATTCAACTAACAGATGTCATTTTAAATATTCACTCCAGTAAACCCATCGAAAAACTACAAGAATCACTTTTAGACAGTTCGTTGACAACCAATGCGGTTGACTCATTATCAACCGATTCAACAGCCCCACTATTAAATTTACCCAAAGACACAATAGTAATAGTTTCAATTGTTAATACAACAAGCATTGCTGCACCTCAATTGTCGATTCCAACACCCACTGCTTTGCCAGTTATAAGTCCCATTATACTACCCGAGTCACAAAAATTCAATTTAACTTCCGTATTTTTAACGGTGCAACTTTTGGCATCAAAAACCCCTATATCCGACATACAGAAATCGCAACTATATTCGAAACCTAATGATATAATGGTTATTAAATCGAACGATTGGTTCAGGTACACCATAGGAAAGTTTGCAACCGTTGATGATGCAAAAAAATTTATAAGCGAAAATAATTTAACCGGAATAGTGGTTGCTTTCAACAAAAACGAACGAATAACTGTTCAAGAAGCACTATCACTCATTTTTAAAACAACAACTAATTAACTATAATCGATCATTATGAAAAAAGGATTAATAATTGCTTCGGCATTACTATTTATGCATGGAGCCATGTTTGCACAAAAAGATGTAATTGGCCTTTTAGGAGCCGGCTTAGCCGATGCTAAAACTCTATCGCAAGCTTATATGCAGCCTTACGGCGAGATGCTAGGCGTTAACTTAAATTCGGGCTGGTACAACTCAGCCTCGGTTCATAAAGTTGGTGGTTTCGACTTTACCATTATGGGAAGTTATACCAAAGCACCGTCATCGGCTGAGACTTACGATATAAGCAGTTTGGGTTTAACAAATTTCGAAGTTGCATCAGGACCTTCAATTGGCCCAACCATGGCTGGGAAAATGGAAAACAGGCCAATGCTTACTCCAAAAACATCATTTCCGACTGGTGCAAGCTTTGAAATTCCAAACGGAACTGGTTCGAATTATTTTGTATCCCCTATGATTCAAGCGGGTGTTGGTTTACCTTTTCACACCGAATTAATGGGACGATTCATGCCTAAAGTAAGCATGCCTGGCGTTGGAAGCGTGGGTTTATGGGGTATTGGAGTTAAGCACAGCTTAAAAGATTATGTGCCATTCTTTAAACGTGTACCATTCTTACAAGTATCAGCTTTAATGGCCATCACTCAGTTTTCTGGCTCATTACCTTTACCAAAAAATATTGATCCTATTACCACTACAGATGCAAATTTAGATATTAAGAGTCATGCATTTACCAGCCGGTTATTAGTAGGTGCAAATTTCCCAGTTATAGCTTTTTATACTGGTTTTGGTTATGGCAATGCCAAAAGCGATTTTGGATTGTTAGGTAAATATTCTGGAATTCCAGGACAAACTGAAGTGACTGACCCATTTTCTTTATCGTATAAAAATTCGAATTTCGACATGAATGTGGGTATGCGCCTTCGATTAGGCATAATTGCTTTTCATGTGGATTATAGCTTAGGAAAATACTCTGTTGTTAATGCGGGTATGGGTTTAAGTTTTAGATAAAATTATAAGTACAAAATTGAAGTCTATTGGGAAGCAAAAACTTTTCAATAGACTTTTTCATTAAAATCGGTTGTAAAAAAACATCGAATCTAAATCATTGCGCTTCTTGTCAGGCATTTCACAGGTTAATGGGCAGGCAATAGGCAATAAAACCAGAGTCTCTAAATGATTAGGTACATTTAAAACATCGCGAACAACATCAAATAAAAAACAGTAATTTAACATTTGAAATTATTCAACTACAAGACAGATGTTTTACATTTTATCCAAAGGCGTTTCGTTTCTACTATCACCTTTCAATCTATTTTTAATTCTTGCTCTTTGCGCATTATTTATCAAACGCAAAAAATCATTATTTCTAACAATTGGATTCTCGATCCTTACCATTTTCTCGAACCCCTATTTGTTTAACAAAACAATAATGCGGTACGAAGGAGAAATAACAACTCTTCCCAACGACACAATTATTAAAACAGTTGTTATACTTGGAGGCTATTGCGCTCACAACCAGTCAACTGACAGAACACGATTTAATCAAGCTTCCGATCGATTGTTACAAGGAATTAGAGTTGCGGAAAGAATAAAGGCAGATAGAATAGTGCTATCGGGAGGAACTTCCAATATTATCATCAAAGAAGAACCTGAAGCCATTTCAGTGTTAAATCATTTATCAGAATCGAAAATGATTAACAGGCCAATTTTGCTTGATACACTCTCGCGAAATACGAACGAAAACGCCATTGAAACAGCTAAATTATTGAAGCACCTTAATCGATCAAAGCACATTGTATTGGTAACCTCGTTATGGCATATGCCGCGCGCAAAAAGATGTTTCGAAAAGCAGGGTTTTCAAGTAATTCCATTAGGAACCGATCCTTTACAACAATTCGAAGATAATACATTCATGGAACAGCTTATTCCATCGGTTCAAACCCTTTCGATGTGGGATTTGATATTAAAAGAGTGGTTAGGATTAGTTGTTTATAAACTAAAAGGCTTTATATGAAAAAAGGTTGCTCCAACAATTAAGCTTTCGATCAATGGTAGCGCTTGCGCCTACCTTGATTGAAGCTGGTGTTGTACTAAACCCGGCCACAATTATACACGCTTAATTTCCTATAGTGTTTTCAAAAACTCATCAGGTGTAATTTTTAAACTTTAGATGCCAGTTTACTGAAGCGGATTGTAGATTTTTCATTGGTAACTGTAATCATTTGGATATTTTTTTGCTAATTGCTATTATATTGAGGTCGTTATGTTGAC
>JBBQUP010000101.1:0-11498 GCA_038212305.1 Bacteroidales bacterium | reverse complement strand
TGTCATTTTTACATTTTCTACAAGTAAATCCGTCTTCCCATTTGACTAATGAAATATATTCATAACAATCATTATTGTTTTTAAATCTTCTATTAAATGTTATTGAATTAACTCCTATAAATTTTTCCCTTGCAATCATTTGACAAAGGTAATTATATTATTCAAATTGGGAGACCTAAACGCCTATATCTATATTTTTATTAAGTTCATTCCAATATAGAGTATCATGTTCTCAAGGAGTTGGAATGGGGAATATTATGGTGTTATTTAAATTTGATTTAATATATTTCCAGAATTTGAAATTGGTTTTGTACATGGTTATCCTACTAATGAAAAATATTAACCCAAGTGTCATAAATCTTACTAATGAATTAATCGAGTTTGTGAAAACATGGTTATATTTAACTTAATAATCAATGTAGTTCAGTTTGCGATAATCATAATCGTTTATTGTTAATGGAATAAAGTTGCTTGGGGCGTTTCGTTCTTGGGGAACTTCTACCTGGGCGTATGATTTCTCTTGTTTCATATACTATGTTGTCAAATGCGTTTAGTGCCTTTTCAAATTGCTTTCTTAAAAATACGGTTATTAAAACATCTTGTGTTATCGACACAGCATTGGTGCGATTAATTTTCTGATCAAACTTCCGATTCTGATCGGCCTTATATTCTTGTATTACTTTGTCTTCAATCGGATGAGCGTACGCTGCACATAAGGTCATCAAAAAAAATTTGGCATGAAAATCTTGTTTGACTGCTAGAGCTGTTTTGCCTGATAAATTCTCAAGCTCTATCCTGCTTTTTAGCATCTTATATGCCTCTTCTTCATTCCATCGGTAATGGTACAACTGGTCAAAATCTTCGTATGGATATTTCTCAGAATCGATTAGTGATGTTCATAAAATTTCTTTTTCCCCATTTGGAAGTTCTATCTTTACTAATCGGCAAGTAATAGTGGTATCCTGCATGTGTGGAAATTCTGCCAGCTTTTTTCGATCTTTCTTTGGTAAGGCGAAAGCAACAATCCGTTCTTTTTCATCACTGTTAGTAAAATCCTTCACTTTTAGCCACCAATTATCCTTCAACCAAACACAAAACCCAATGCCATTCGCTTCCATCAAGAATAGTAACCAAAAGCAGAGATGTCCTCGATCAAGTAATAGTAAATCTAAAGAATTAACCTTGTCAAGGTGTTGCATGAGTAAATCACGCTCGCTAGATGCGTAAGGTGCCAACTCCCCATCAATGGTGATCTGGTTTAATGGATCGTACACCCAAGCATAGCATTGTCCAGCATTGTAATTCGAGTTTTATTGAGATGTAAATAGAAGCAGAGGAAAAACATATTGAAACAACTAAATGGTACCATCTAAATTGACATAAATGGCAACAAAACCCTAGTTTCTCATTTGTAAAGGTGAAGATGATTCCGTTTTTGCTATTTCTCATCATCTGATGTTAAAACCAATTCGATTCGCTTGTTAGGGATGATCCATATAAGTGCAACTAAAATAAATATTCCCACTGAAATTCAAGTGCTTATCCAACATGAGCCGATGGCTATTAGATAAAGAACGGGTGAAATTTTTCCTTTGAAATCGTTTCCAATAGCTCGAAATAGGATGGAATCGGAGCCATGACATTTAATGATGGCCAAACCGCCATCACTAAATGCTTCAATTCGTCCTTTGTTCATTGATAAAGCTTTTAACAAAAAGAAAACATTGGAAAAAGTAGTTTGTTCAAGGATCCAATCACATCAATGTCGCAAGTATCTGATTTTATTGGCTCATTGTTTGTCTTTGAACCCGTAAAATAAGACTTGAGAAGCATCAGGATTGAACCAAGAATAGGCTTTTTATCGTTTTTGGGTTTAATTAATGATTTATGTCTGATATCTCACCCCTATTATAAGAAAAATAAATTCCAGCTATACTAATGGCTGAAAAGGTGGCAAATCCCCAATTAATGGCCTTCATAAACAGCAAGTTTGAAACCGTTTCAATGGCATGATTATCGAACAAAACAGCAAAAAACAGCGTGGCGATTGTCATGCTAACAATTTGACCAAGCACCCGCATTGTAGCCGCCGAACCCGATGCCAGGCCGTATTGCGCCTTGTTAACCGAGCTCATGATGGTATTCATGTTGGGCGATGAGAAAAAGGCAAAACCGAGACCGACCCAAATTAATATGGCTACAATTTGCCAAATGGGTGTTGTGGTCGTGAGTTGCGAGAAAGCGATTAACCCAATGGTACACATGGTCATGCCTATGGTTGATAAATAGCGAGCATGAATTCGATCGGATAATCGTCCGGCAATGGGAGAGAAGAGTGCCATAACAATGGGCTGCGAAATTAAAATTAGACCAGCTTGCTGTGGTGAAAGCGCTTGTGTTTTTTGGAGATACAAGCTCAGCAAGAAGATGATAGCAAAGGTGGCACTGTAATTAATGAGTGCGGCTAAATTCGAAAATGCAAACAAGCGATTGGTGGTAAAAAGTTTGGTTTCGATGATGGGGTTGGCCGATTTGGTTTCTGAAAACCAAAAAAATATTAAAGCGATAACGCCCATTAAAAGAAATATCCAACCTTTTATGAGGGGGATTTCCGATGATCCATAAACCAAAGCCATGAGTCCAAGCATGTAAATGAGGGTATCCCTAAAGTTTATAGTTCTATTTTTAGCTTCGATTTTCTCATCAACACCTAAAAATAAAAAGGTTAATATTGCCATGATAACACCCAATGCACTTGCTGCCACGAAAATAGCTCTCCAGTCAAAATGTTCGGTCAGCATTCCGCCTGCAAAAGGGCCAAAAGCAAGTCCCAAATAAACCGCCGATACCGAAATGCCTAAAACCTGTCCACGTTTTTGAGGCTCGAATGTTGAAACCAGAATGGCAGGGCCTGATGTACTTGCCAGTGCTGCACTAATTCCCTCTAAAAAGCGAAATGCAGTTAACCAACCTCCCGTGGGCGATAAAGCACAACCAATCGACGAAAGGGTAAAGATGATTATTCCCAATTTAAATAGTTTACGAATGCCTTTTAAGTCGCCCCAACGTCCTAATGGCAAAAGAAACATGGCCGTTGAAAGCAAATAGGCGGTCATAATCCAACTCAGCGACACAGCATCGAGACCAAAACTTTTTTCAATGGCCGGTAGTGCAATGCTAACCGATGAAATCAGGAAAGTGCTCATGAATGAGGTGACGGCCACAATGGCCAGTATAGAGATTTGCTTTTTAGTCCAGTTCATCTGTTATTGTATGAAATTGATGCGCAATTTACCAAAAAATTCAGATTGATTTTATGGGAGGATAAAAAAATGTAGAGACGCGATGCATTCCTGTACAGACGCGATGCATAACGTAGAGATGTAATGTGAAGCATTAGAAATGTTTATATTATCCCAATTGTATCCCAAATTGGATGATAAATTTGAGGAATGACATATTAAAATGGCATGGAGGCATGTTTTGCATTAGGATTAATTAATTAATTTAGTCGTGAAAAACAAATAGATATTTAACTATGAAAAAATGGGTTTTCCCCTTATTATTAGTTCTTTGGAGTGAACTTGGAATAGCTCAAACGCGAAACTTGTCCTATTATTTGGAACAGGCAAAGCAAAACAGTCCGGTTTTGCAGACCAATACCAACCAGCAAAAGTTGATTGATTTGGATTTGGAGCAAATAAAGCGGGTTTTGGCAAAGCCCGAAATTGTTTTCGAATCGAGTGTGCTGCTTGCTCCAATTATTGAGCACAACAGTTTTCAATTGGTCTCTGAAGGGGCCGATAGCTATCAGGGGTTCGATTTATCGGCGACCGATGGGGGGCAATATCAAGCACTGATTTCACTCAAGCAAGGATTGTTGACAGGCTCGAAGTTTCAAGCCTATAAAAATAAGGCTGCCATCGACCATCAATTAGCTGAAAATATTGCTTCACTAACGGTTCATGAGTTAGAGCAGTTGGTTAGTTATCAGTATGTGTTGTGTTTAAAGTCGAAATTGCAAATCGATAATGGT
The DNA here is from genome assembly GCA_038212305.1 of Bacteroidales bacterium. GTDB lineage: Bacteria > Bacteroidota > Bacteroidia > Bacteroidales > Marinilabiliaceae > JBBQUP01. The sequence goes on along the minus strand of JBBQUP010000101.1, from coordinate 7,462 downwards.
CAAACAGTTATAAAATTGCTGGATGAGCGGTTAATGGTTTTGCAAACGCTGATTGAAAATGGTATATATAAACAAACCGATTTGATGTTGTTGCGAATTGAACATCAGGATTTCGAGCTTGAATTAAATCGTAGTAAAGCCGATTTTGAAACAAACCTACTCGATTTGAATTTAATATGCGGCATTCATGAGTCGAATGTTGTTGAGTTGGAATTAATTGACATTCCTTTGGTTTCGACCAGATTAGAGAGTTCAAGATTTTTAAATGCCTATCAGTTCGATAGTTTAAAAATTGCATCGGATCTACAAATAAGCGAATTGAAATATAAACCGCAATTGAACTTTTTTGTCAACACGGGTTTAAATGCGGTGTATTTACCTAATCTTAATCGCTTAGGGTTGAGCACAGGTTTAACTTTTAGCATGACTATCTATGATGGTAATCAACGCAAAATTGAGCGAGAAAAATCCATCATACAGCTAAATTCGGTGGCAATTGAAAAACAAAATTTTCAAACTCAAGCCTTTCTTTCCACTAGCAAGAGCATGGCAAAACTCAAGTCGATTAATCAGCAGCTTGGCATAGTTGACGATCAAATAACACAGTATGAAAAACTCTCATCGGCATATAATTCCGAGCTATCACAAGGCGAAGCATCGGTGATGGATTTAAAGAATTTATTGAAAGATATTCAAGCAAAAAAAAATGAGAGTTTGTTGCTTCAAATGGAAAAACAAGCTTTGGTTGTAGCTGTCAATTATTGGAACTATTAAATTAATTATCAATGAATAAGCATATCCATATTATTTTAATTACATCGGCTTTATGTCTGTTTTTTTCGTGTGCCGAAACGAAGCCAGCCGATAATCAGGACAATTCGAATCCTAAAGTGAGTGTGAAAACCAGTCGTGTTACCATGGGAAACATCGAAAGTAATGTTGCTTTAAATGGGTCAACTTTAATACTTAATAAAAACAGCATCGTAGCACCAATTAATGGCTATTTGTTGAAAATCAATGTTCGATTGGGCGACAGAGTGAAAAAAGATGACGTGCTTTTCGAAATTCAAACCAAGGAACAAAAGGCATTGGCAATTGCAAGTGGATTGCTTGCAAATTTATCTAACATTAAAGTGGTTTCACATGCCAATGGGGTTGTCAGTAATTTGGCCGATAATCAGCCTGGGGCATATATTACCGAGGGCGGATCGCTCTGTACCCTTATTGATATTAATAGCATGATGGTACAAGTTAATGTACCATATCAATACATGAATCTAGTTAAGCTAGGAGGGGAGTGTTCATTATATTTACCTGATAACACCATTGTTAGTGGCGCTATTTTAAAGATTTTACCATTGATGGATGATGTATCTCAAACTCAACAAGTTCTCATTAAACCAATAACAAGCAGTTTACTGCCCGAAAACTTACATGTAAGTGTATATTTTATTAAATATAAGCATGTTAAAGCGTTTCTTCTGCCTAAAGCAAGCATTTTAGCTAACGAAACACAAACAGAGTTTTGGATTATGAAATTGGTTAATGATACTTTAGCCATCCATATTCCTGTGGAGAAAGGCATTGAGAACGATAGCGTGGTGGAAATCCTGTCGCCTAAACTTTCTGTTGACGACTTAGTAATAAGTGAAGGTGGTTACGGGTTGCCCGATAGTAGTTTGGTGAAAGTAGTTGAAGAATAGTTATAAGACTGTAGATAATGTGCTAATGGGATAATGTGCTAATGTGCTAATGTGCTAATAGGATAATGTGCTAATGGGTTAATGTGCTAATGTGCTAATGAGATACAAGACACAAGATTATGATAAAATATTAAACTTTATTAAACCCTAAACCCTAAACCCTAAACCCTAAACTCTCAACTTCAAACTCTTGATACTTAAGCCATGAAAAAAATATTTGTTCGTTATAAAAGTCCTATCACAGTTGTGTTATTGCTCATTTTTATGGGTGGGATTTATTCTTATCAAAATATAAAAACATCGTTATTCCCTGATGTCACCTTTCCTAAAATAAAAATAATTGCTGAGAGTGGAGAGCAACCTGTTGATAAGATGATGGTTACCATTACCAAACCGCTCGAAAATGCCATTAAACGGGTTGAGAATTTAAAGCTTATTCGCAGTACTACCAGCATGGGAAGTTGCGAGATTTCAGCTTTTATGGAATGGAATTCGGATATTGATTTAGATAAACAACGGGTTGAATCGCAAATTAATCAGATAAAAGGCAGTTTGCCTGCTGACGTGCAAATTACAGTCGAAAAAATGAACCCTTCCATTTTACCGGTAATGGGGTATTCGCTGCAATCGTCCACGAAAAATCAGGTGGAGCTTAAAATGATTGCCGAATATGTGGTAAAGCCTTACTTGTCACGTATTGAAGGGGTTGCTTCAGTCGATATTATTGGGGGTAAGGAAAAGGAGTATCGCATTGTTTTGGATCAGCAAAAATTAAGTCTGTTAAAATTGGGAGTCAAAGCGGTTTATGATGCGCTTCAGCAAACCGATTTTATTCAATCGACGGGTTACACCATCGATTACAACCGGTTGTATTTAACCGTAACCGATGCCACTATAAAAAATAAACACGAGCTCGAAAACCTGGTTTTATTTAGCAATTCGTTGCGGCAAATTCATCTTTCGGACATTGCAACGGTTGAGATTTCGGAACGAAACGAATACATAAAAATTAAGGCCGATGGTAATAACGTGCCTTTAGTGGCTGTATTAAAACAACCTAAAAGTAATTTAATTGATGTCTCATCTCAAGTAGATCAAAAAGTACAGGAGTTGAATGCCTTATTACCACAGGGCGTGGAGCTAAAATCGTATTACGATCAGGCTGAATTTGTAAGTCGTAGCATCCAAAGCATTATTGATGTATTATTGATTGGATTGGTGCTATCCATTGTGGTGGTCATTGTGTTTTTACGCTCTTTCAAAGCCAGTGCGGTGTTGCTCATTACCATTCCGTTAACGCTGGCGTTGACCTTTATTATTATGCATGCCATTGGTTTCGATTTTAATATTATGACCATTGGAGCCATTGCTGCTGCTATCGGACTTATTATCGACGATGCCATTATTGTGGTGGAGCAAATTCATCGTACCCACGAGGAGTTTCCCGACCGTAAACCCAAGGAACTAATCGGTAAGGCCATTCAGTTTTTGTTTCCATCCATGGTCAGCTCGTCGCTCAGCACCATTGTTATTCTCATTCCTTTTGAGTTGATGACTGGCATTGCTGGTGCTTACTTTCATATTTTGACCGAGACGATGATCATCACGCTTGTCTGCTCTTTTGTTGTGACTTGGTTGGGATTGCCTGTTTTGTACTTACTCTTCTCTCGAAATAAACCACTCGAAAAAATGGTTGTCGAAGCTCATCACGCTTCTAATAACTGGATTAATCTTTTTTTGTCGAGGCCTTATATTAGTTTAGTTTTTGTTGTGTTGCTGATGGCGAGCATTTACACCATTCTACCACAATTACCAACTGGTTTTTTACCCGAAATGGATGAGGGCTCTATTGTGATGGATTACAATTCGCCTCCTGGCACGTCGCTCGAAGAGACAGATCGCATGCTCAACAAAGTGGATGCCATTATTGAAAATACGCCCGAAGTGAATAACTACTCGCGGCGTACTGGTACGCAAATGGGCTTTTTTATTACCGAACCCAATCGTGGCGATTATTTAATTGAGCTAAAAACAAGTCGCAAAAAAACCACAGAAGAGGTGTCAGACGATATTCGGCAGCGCATCGAAAGCGCCTTGCCAGCTTTGGAGATCGATTTTGGACAAGTGGTTGGGGATATTCTAGGCGATTTAATGGCTAGTGCTCAACCCATAGAAATAAAGGTTTTTGGTGATGATCATGAAAAGCTAAAAGCCCTTTCCATGCAAATTGCCGATTCTCTATCAACTGTTGATGGAACAGCTGATGTGTTCGACGGTATTGTTATTGCAGGCCCCATGCTCAAAATATTCCCCAAGGAGGACAAATTAAAACAATTTGGCTTGAGTCCTTCGGACTTACAGTTTCAAATTAACACCTATATCGAAGGTATTCAGGCAGGAACTATTCCCGAAAAAGAGCAATTAACCGATATTCGGATGATTTTCCCCATGAACAATAAAACACCAATTGAGCGGCTGAAAGAGGTTCAGATAGGCACATCAGCAGGCGACTATTTGCCATTGTTGTATTTTGCCGACTTTAAAATTGAGAGTGGTGTCTCCGAAATTGAGCGCGAGAATCTACAATCCATGAGTGTGGTGACTGCGCGGTTAAACAATCGCGATTTGGGAAGCGTAATGACGGATGTTAAGCAAAAACTGGCTCGTATTTCATTGCCTCCTTCATATCAAATTGTATATGGCGGCTCATATGCCGAACAGCAGCAGTCGTTCTCCGAACTGCTCAAAATCTTACTAGCTGGAGCATTGTTGGTTTTTTCGGTGGTGTTGTTTATGTTTAAAAACTTCAAGCTGTCGCTAATTGTTATTTTCATTAGTTCGTTGGGAATTGCTGGAGGTATCATTGCACTATTCATTACCAATACACCTTTAAATGTGGGTAGTTATACTGGTCTAATTATGATTGTTGGTATCATTGGCGAAAACTCCATCTTCACCATTCAGCAATTCTTAACCGAACTAAAAAAATCGTCGATGAACAAAGCGCTTACTTTCGCCATTTCGGCAAGGCTTCGTCCCAAATTAATGACGGCCTCGTGTGCCATAGTGGCCTTAATGCCATTGGCTTTTGGAATTGGCACTGGAGCACAAATGCACCAACCTCTTGCCATTGCAGTTATCGGTGGTTTTATTCTAGCATTGCCATTGCTTTTAATCGTTTTGCCCAGTTTAATTATCCTGTTGTTGAAAAAATCGGAAATGTAGAGAAGTGATGCATCGCGTCTCTACGGATGAAACCAAATTTTCATCAAATAAAACAAACACCCCCCACAAATAGGTAGAAGGGTGTTTGTTTTTTGTCTTATTTAAATCTTGAGTTATTGTTTTTAGTAGTTCTATTGTTTTCAAGTGCTATAAATGTTTTTAATAATCCTATGAAATAGTATGGGTAGATTGTAAAATAACAGTTCGAATTTGTTGAAATGGGTGGTGATTAAAAGGGGGTAATTAAGAATTAAGATAAATTACAAAATTCATACCCCTAAATAATGGTGGCTAATATCATATTTAATACATTTGTGGTGCAAAATTATAAACACGAATCATTTTATGGAAGTATTAGACAAAGGGGTGACCACCTTTATGATCTTGGCCACCAGTTTAGTAATGCTTATGACTCCAGGGTTAGCGTTTTTTTATGGGGGATTAGGCGATAAGAAAAACATTTTGAACATCATGATACAGAGTTTTGTATCGTTGTGTTTAACCACTGTTCTGTGGTACTCCTTTGGGTATTCATTATGTTTTAGTGGAACCATGGCCAATGGATCTGATTTCATGGGTATCATTGGCAATTTCGACAAAGCTTTTTTGCATGGTATTACTGCAAAAACCATGATGCCGGGTAAAGGTTTCCCTGAATATGTGTTTTTTGCCTATCAAATGATGTTTGCTATAATAACGCCGGCTCTTATTACGGGTGCTTTCATCAATCGAGTATCTTTCAAATCCTATGTTTTCTTTTTAATTTTTTGGCAAGTATTTGTTTACTATCCATTTGTTCACATGATTTGGGGTGGTGGATTACTTCAGGAATGGGGAGTTCTCGACTTTGCTGGAGGTATTGTGGTTCATGCAACCGCAGGTTTTGCTGCTTTAGTGGCTACCATATATGTTGGAACACGCGTAAATCCTAAACATCAACCCAATAACATTCCTCTGGTTGCCATTGGAACTTCATTACTTTGGTTTGGTTGGTATGGTTTTAATGCTGGAAGCGAATTAGATGTTAATGATATTACTGTTGCAGCTTTTATTAATACCGATGTTGCTGCATCGTTTGCTGCTGTTACTTGGTTAATTATTGAATGGAATACTGGCAAGCGCAAACCGACCTTCATTGGATTAATGACAGGTGCAGTCGCTGGATTGGCAACAATTACTCCTGCATCGGGTTATGTTACTGTTGAATCAGCTGCTCTTATTGGTATGTTAGCTGGTGTGGTTTGTTATTTGGCTGTTGAGTTTAAAAACTACATGAAATGGGATGATGCCCTTGATGTATGGGGTGTTCATGGCATGGGTGGTGTTTTTGGAAACATATTCATGGGACTATTTGCCTCAAAAGCCATTAATCCGGGTGCATTAGATGGCTTGTTTTATGGCGGTGGATGGACGTTAATGGGTAAAGAGGTTGTTGCCTTATTGTTTGCCATTGTTTGGGCTAGTACCTTTACATGGGGAATGTTACACGTAATCAACAAGTTTATTAAAGTTCGAGTTAGCGAAGATATGCAAGAACATGGATTAGATATCCACATGCATGGCGAAGTAGCTAGGGCGATATAAGATAAGAAGAGGGGAAGAGAGGAAGATAAAGATATGAAAAGATAAAAAAGCTACAGTCAAGCAAAAAAAAAGACACCACCCGACAGACCTGAAAATTTTGTATATTAGTAAAAAAAAGAAATAGTTGGAAAGGATAAAATATCGGAAATAGTTAACAAAATAGCTACTGGATACAATCCTGACAAAATTATTCTTTTTGACTCCTATGCAACGGAAATCCAAAAGATGATAGCGACTTAGATCTATTTGTGATTAAAGACAGCGATTTACCAAGACCACAAAGAACCGTACAAGTTCGAAAAATGCTCTATTGTTCTATGATTCCTATTGATTTAATAGTTTATACACCAAAAGAAATAGATGAATCAAAGGGAAATAAGTTCAGCTTCGTATACGAAGTATTAAATACGGGAAAGACTTTATATGAACGAGCAAGTTGACCCAATAAAACAATGGATAATTAAGGGAGACCACGATCTGGGGACGGCAAAGATTGCCTATTTGCATATTCCTGAATACCTTGATCCCGTTACTTTTCATCGCCAACAAGCGGCTGAGAAGTACTTAAAAGCGTACTTGATTTTTCAGTCCACAGGATTTAGATTAACACATGATTTAATTTACTTGCTTGATTTGATAACTCAGAATGATTCCGATTTTGTGAATTATTATGATGCAGTTTAAGAATTATAAGGATATGCAGTAGAAATCAGGTATCCCAATGAGATCATTTACCTTTCCAATGAGAAGGTCGAAAAAGCTATGGCAATAGCCAAAAGTTTATGGGATAATGTTATGTTGAAAATGAATATCAGACATCCAAGACCTATGCCTGATAATCAATATTTAACAGAACAATTGCCGTAAAGTAATAATCCTTACCTTAGCGGTCATGGGACAACTATTACTACCAATATTTCCAAGCGATACCCGAATGATCACTCTGACAC
>JBBQUP010000100.1:0-11543 GCA_038212305.1 Bacteroidales bacterium | reverse complement strand
AAGCTTTTGATCAACTGGTAGAAAAAACAAGAGAAATAATTAGACCAGGCAGGAGTAACCCAAGAAAGAAAAAACCAAAGAAACCTTACTCTATGAATTACAAACGATTATGAATTATCACTAACTAAACGACATTGATTTATAATTGATGTATTTAGCGACAATAAGGAAGTGCTTTTCATTTTTAAATTTTACGTTTCGCTCGTAAGTTGAATCTAATATCGATCCATCTTAATCTAATATCTTAACCGCCTCTCCAACAGATTTTTAATTGTAAATTAGTCGTGCAATAAAACTAAACGATTAGTTGTATAGTACCAAACGTTACAGATTGATTAGTCGCTATAATGTTAATCGATTTTACGCATTCGTCATGGCCGATTGACCGGCAACCCATCCGGTTGAGTAGGCAATTTGCAGGTTATAGCCTCCTGTTTCTGCATCTAAGTCAATCATTTCACCTGCAAAATAAAGGCCATTAATAATTTTCGACTCCATGGTTTTCGATGAAATTTCGTTGGTAGATATGCCTCCGGCGGTGATAATGGCCTCTTTAAATGATCGATAATTAGAGATAGTAAATTTGAAATTTTTCATCAGATGCTGAATTTGCTTTCGCTCTTTGGCCGATACCTGATGACACTCCTTTTCGGGGTTGATTTTAAGTAAGTCGATAAAAACTGGAATCATAGAAGCCGGCAACCATAAGCGAAAGATATTAACCAGTTTCTTTTTGCCATGCTCATTTAAATCGCGAATCAAGCGAGCCTCGAGTTTCTGCTCGTCTAAGGCAGGTTTTAAGTCGATGGAAAGCTCAACCTTATTTTTCTGCATCAACTCATCAACAATAATTCGACTGAGCGTTAAAACGATGGGTCCTGATAAGCCAAAATGGGTAAATATCATCTCACCAAAATCTTCGCCTTTTTTCTTATCGTTAACCCAAACAATGGCTTTAACATTGCGCAGGTTTAGTCCTTGTAGCTTTTGTGCTACAAATCCTTGTGTTTCAACCGGAACCAGAGCCGGGCGCACCTTTTCAATTTTGTGTCCAATTTGTTTAACTAGCTCAAACCCTTCGCCGTTCGATCCAGTGGCAGGATATGAACATCCTCCTGTGGCAATTATTACTTTGGAGGCAGATAGCTTTTTGCCATTGGAGATGAGTCCTGTTATAATATTGTTCTCGATTGTAATTTTCTCGACACGTTCGCTGCAACGGATCTCAACTTTTAGCTCGGTAACCCATTTTAGCAGTGCATTTAACACATCGGCCGATTTGTTACTAGCCGGAAAGTAGCGCCCACCGCGCTCTAAGGTCGATTCAACGCCATATCTCGCAAGTAAATCGATTATGTCTTTAGAGAAAAATTGTGAAAAAGCATTTCTCAGGAATTTGCCATTGGGATAAACATGCGTAATAAATTCGCCAATAGCCGCATCGTTGGTGATGTTGCAACGTCCTTTGCCAGTAATCAGCAATTTGCGCCCAGCTTGTTTCATCTTCTCCAAAACCAACACCTTTCCACCCATTTCTGCCGCTCGTCCAGCTGCTAATAAACCTGCTGGGCCGGCACCTACCACAATTACATCGAATTTACTCATAGCGCACAAAGATAGCCTTAATTGATAAACTGAAAAGGTTGAATTGCATTAATCGGTTGGAATTTATCGTGCTTAATTTATTGGGTTTGTAGTTTATCGTTAATTTTTAGCATGCCGTTTTATTTTTTTATGGTTCAAAATTAATATAAAAATCGGAGTTATTGGTTTTACGATGTTTTGCATCTATGTCTAAGACCTATTAATTGGTTTTCGTTTATGCTGTGTATAAGATGATTAGCTAAATTTAATACGACACTATTTCCTATGAAGCACTTATGCTAATTGTTAAGTGGATTTTATTGTTTTTTATATCATGTCGATAAGTAAAGCCCACGAAAGGGCAAAAGCCAACAACATTTCAAGGATTTTCCAAGGAAGACTTGAAGCTATCCTGTGCTAATTTGGATTGAGGCCAGTAATTTTTTTTTGATATTTGGAGTCAATTATTAAACAAAACGCTTTAATAATTGTCTTATCTGTGCATTTGGATAAAAGTGGTTTGGAACAAGAGTGCCAATTATTTAATTCCTAAGCTAATTTGATGTTGTCGATTTTTTGCAACTCAAATACCATTTATTAATTAGATTAAGTTTAAATGATTACATCAAAAGTTGCCGACCAAGTTGCATTTTCAGAGTTTTTAAACACGTTTAAATCCAAATTACATAGTGCATTTTACGAGCGCGATAATTTGGAACAATTTATTCAAAAACGAGGTTTCCCAGCGTTAGTTTTGAGGGATATTATGGCTACTAATCCTTTTTCAGTTGCCATACCTAAAGAATATGGTGGACGAGGAGTTAAGGTGAAGGAGATTTTGGGTATGTTCGAAGCAGCCTCATACGAATCGTTGCCGCTGTCGTTAACCTTTGGAATTAACATGGCTCTGTTTCTTGAACCGATGGGCAAGTACGCTCAGGATTCAGTTAAAGCTTCCATTTTTAATCGGTTTCTTACTCAGCAAAATATGGGAGGACTCATGATTACCGAGCCCGATTATGGGAGCGATGCACTAAGCATGCAAACCAGTAACGAAAAAATAGGTTCGAACTATCGGATTCAAGGCACTAAACACTGGCAGGGATTAACAGGTATGGCCGATTATTGGTTGATGACCTCGCGTGCGAAAGATGAAAGTGGTAACTTGGGTCGTGATGTAGATTTTTTTGTGGTGGATGTTCAGCAACCCAATCAGCATATTGTTGTTGAGGAGTACTACAATAATATTGGTTTATATCCCATTCCATATGGTCGCAATAAGGTTGATGTTTTGGTTCCCGAACAGTTTAAATTGGTTCCCGAATCCACAGGACTGAAGCTGATGATGGATTTACTTCATCGTAGTCGTTTCCACTTTCCAGGTATGGGCATGGGCTTTATTCATAGGTTATTGGATGAGGCCATTAAGCACACCACAACACGTATCGTTGGAGGAAAACCGCTTATAGCCTTGGATCAAATTCAATATCAATTGTCGAAAATTCAAAGTGCGTTCACCATTACCTCAGCCATGTGCTTGCGAAGCGCAGGTTATGGTGGCGTTGAGAATAATTTAGCTGGTGATGGTATTGAAGCCAATAGCATGAAAGCGTATGTGACTGATATGATGCAAGATTCGGCTCAAACGCTCACTCAACTTTTAGGCGCGAATGGTTATAAAACCGAAAGCTTAGGTGCTCGTGGAATTGTTGATTCGCGCCCATTTCAGATTTTTGAGGGCTCAAACGAAATGCTTTATACTCAGTTATCGGAGATGGTGATTAAACTAATGGTTCGGCTAAAAAGCTTTAAACTTTCAGATTTCTTTGCAGCTCACGAACTAACAAAAGATGTGGCGAAATATTATCATTCGGTTACTAATTTTACAGTGGATGCAAAACTGGCTCAGCGCAAAATGGTTGATTTGGGTAAAATAATTAGCCGCGTGGTGTCAGCGAATATGGTTACTGCTATGGGTGACAAAGGTTTTCGTCCCGATCTAATTCGCGATGCCCTCGCTACTATTAAGTACGAAGTTGCAACACTGGCTGGTTCGTTTCATCACCAAACCCTTATTGCACCTATTGAGGACTATTCCGATGAAAGTAGTTGGTTAGCATATTGCTAACCAGTTTTCTCACCCTCTTTCTCACATTTTTTTTGCGAACTTTTCAATTCGTTTAAAAACTAGTCCCGAGCTAATAATGGCCATAGGCAAACCTGCTCCTGGATGAGTTGAGGCACCCACATAAAACACATTTTTATATTTCTCATCGTAGTTTTTAGGTCTCAAAGCACCAATTTGATTGAGGCTATGCGATAACCCCAAGCCACTCCCAAACTGTAAGTTGAATTGATTTTGCCACTCCAATGGCGTGTAAATCGTTCTCGACACAATGTTGGGTGCAATATCTTGGTTAATGCGTTTCGAAAAATCAGCGACAATGCTATCCACAACACTGTCTTTATCGTCCCAGTTGGGTTTGTATTTTAGATTGGGAACGGGACAAACAAAAAACAGCGATTCGCATCCTTCGGGCGCGCAGTTTAAATTGTGTTTCGACAATACATTCACGTAGTAATAAGGCTTTTGCAAAGAGTTAGGATTTTGCAGTACATTATTTGCGTACTCTTCGAAATTGGAGCCTAAGTAATAGTTATGATGATTTACCTGTGGCACTTTGCAGTTAATTCCCAGATAAAAAGTCAGATAACCCATCGTCCAGTTCATTTTATCGAGCTTTTCGTTGGAATATTTTGCGCGCTTAAAAACTCGATTCCTGAATACTGCCGCATCGCCATTGATAAGTATAATATCGGCCGACCATTTTTTACCATTCGCATCAATCAAGCCATCGAGCTTTTTACTCTCTCCAATAAAATCAACAATTTCGGTATTATAAGTCATTGTTACATTTTCTTTGGCTAGCTCATCTACTAAACCTTCTACAATTTTATACATGCCGCCTTCTACATTATAATACCCATCGTGTTTGAATTCGGTATAGGAGAGAAGCGTGTAAATTGCCATGGTATCGAATGGCGTTCGTCCAAGGAAAAAAGCGACCAGCGACACTATTTGGCGAGCCTCTTTGGAGGAGAAATGACGTTTGACTTGCGACCAGAAACTTCGAAACAAAACAGGTATATGCACAGGGTTTACCTTCATTAATGCAATGATATAGGCAAACGTAGAGTCGAAATTGCTTTTAATAACAATGTCAACCGTGTCATGAAACAACTTACCCGATTGTGAAAGATAGTGGTTCATCTTTTCCTCAAAATCAGGCTCAATATCTTTAAACTGTGCGGCCAGTTTTTTTATGTCCTTATGCAGAAAAAACGTTTTATCACTGTCGCTAAAATTAACCGTGTAAAGTGGGTCGAGTTCGATGTATTTGAAAGGGAGTTCAATGCCGCACTCCTTAGCGAATGCTTCAAATTCGTACGACATGCTAAAAAAGCTGGGGCCAGAATCAAATGTAAAACCATCCTTTTTAATCTGATTTAAACGACCTCCAGCCTGATTGTTTTTTTCTATTATCTCAACCGAATAACCTTTTTTTGCTAATCTTAATGCAGTTGCCAAACCACCCAAGCCTGCACCTACAATTAATACACTTTTTTGCATAAGTTTAATTTTTAGTTTTTTCATTTAATATTTTTGGATATAACTCATTTTTGACCCATAAAAAATTGGGTTCAATTCGCATGAGTTTTTCACAGTAGTATTTAGCCATATCATAGTTGTTTAAGGTTTGATACGATTGAGCTAGGTTAACCAATAGGTTCAAATAATTCCAATCATCAACAATGGTTAATTTATGTGATTCCATTAGAACTTCAGCTTTTTTATAGTAGTTAATGGCTTCGGTTTTTGATCCGCCAAAAATAGCAGGCATGTAAAACTGCGCATTACCATATTGTATAAATCCATAGGGATTTTTTCCATCGAGTTGAATTGCTTTTTGTGCGCTGTTTAAGCTTTTATTCCCAATAAAAGGAGCTAATAGGTTGTTGAGTGCAATGTTGTATCCGTAAAAAGCAGATTTGTATGCATTAACAAATGATGAGTTGTAGTTTTTTTGCTCGAGATAATCGAGATTTTCTTCGCTTAATTCTAAATATAGCTTAGCTTCAGGATGCTTATCGTTTCCTAAGCACCAGGCAATGTAACCATATTGATAATTAACCAATTCGGCTATCAGTTCTCTGTTTTTATTCGATTTATTTTGCATCTCATCAATAACTGTTTTCCATTGACTCATATTGTTATTGATATACGCATTATAAATCAGCGATTTATTAGATGCATTGCTATTAATTGCAATTAACAATGTAAAAATGAGAGCTATGATATACTTCGGCCTTTCCATTGATATTGTTTTTTTGTTTTATTGAGGATTGCTTTAAAAAGTATTACTCCGTGTACCCATTGCAGTGGAAAATAGAGAAGTAACGAATCTGTTATTTTTTGTCTGCTAATTATTGAAACAACTATTCGCGTGAGAAGGATAGCTAAAAGGTAAATAAGAGATGCCAAATGCGTTAAGCTATATAATACTAACAAAATACCAAAAGTGGTTGTTAACCAATATAAACCAGCTATTAAAACTGAGTTTCCAAAAAAGGATATGATATTTTTCGAAAAGCCAGTAATGGCATCATCATAATTGGTGTACATCCTGCATTTAATTGAATTAGTTCCAGTTAAACACGCAACCTTGGCATTATGTTTTTTATAGTATTGAGCTATTTTTATATCCTCAACCTTTTGAGATTTCATAACTTCATGTGGAAGCAATTTTTTGTAAGTTTTTGCATCAAACAACATAAATTGACCATTGGCTGCTGAAAGGGAAGCAAAATTCGATTTTCGAATTAAAATGAGTGGCAGCAGCGAAAGCAGAATGCTATTCATAATTGGAATGGTCAATCTTTCGCCCCATGATGAGGTTATTTGAGTTGGAAACACTGACAGCAAATCCAATTGGTACTTATCAAAATAACCAATTGTTTTTTCAATTGCATCCGCATTTAAGCGCACGTCGGCATCTAAAAATAACAACAATTCGCCTTCTGCCTCAGATGCTAAACAATGACAGCCATAATTTTTTCCCAACCAACCCATGGGAAGCTCATTCGATTGAATTAGCTTAATGCGATCGTCGTAAAGCATATGACTCTTAATTACACTCAAAGTGTTATCTTCCGATTGATCATCAAAAACAATGATATCGATGTTTTGATAGGTTTGATTCTGTATATCTCTTAATATCAAGCCAATGTTATGCTCCTCGTTACGTGCGGGAATTAACACCGATACTTTTTTTGAATTAGTTGGGCTATAAATAAGTGGTTGACTAAATAATAAATTTATAAACGCAATGAGTAATTGCAGTAACGAAAATCCAAGGACAAATTCAGCTAAATAAATCATTGGTTGTTGTTTAGCGTTTTTTGGTTTTGGATACAATTTTGGTAAAAAGTAGCGTATTCGGACTGTAATTCATTGGGTTTAATTTGTTGTGCATTAAGCGTTTTAATGTACATATAAATACTGGGTTTAGGATTCGAAAAATAATCGACCAAATTAGCCATAAACACAATTTGAATTGGTTTATTGGGCTGCATAGAAATACGTTCAAGTCCTTTTTCAAAAATGAGCGTTTGGTTGTGCATAGTTTGAATCTCTCCTTGAGGATAAACTAATATCATGTTGTTTGAATCGCTTAATAATTCGGAGGTATAAGCGAGCGTTTCGAGTATCGATTTGTGTTTTTTATTGATTGAGAATCCGCCTGTGTAGTTAAAAAACCAATGTTTCCGCAGTTGGTCTTCGAGCATCATAAAATGAAATTTTTTATGAAATACTTTAACATTCAAATACATAGCCCAAAATCCATCCCACCAGCTTATGTGATTCGATAACAATAAAATAGCTTGATCTGATTGTTTGTATTCGCCAATAATTTTAACGTCATGAAAACACTTTTTTATCTTCCAAACGGCATAGCGTTTAAAAAATGGATAAACTATAAAATGATGTTTCGCTTTTAAAATCATCCAATTAGTTTTAAGGTCTCAGACCTATTTATTGTTTTTCGTTTGTGCTATTAATGAATCTATTAGCTAAATAAAATACGACATTATTTCCAATGAAGTACTTAAAAAGATCATCAAACTAAGAAAAAAGAAAAACTGACAATAAAAGATGAACGCAGCCAATTTATTATGAATTGAGATTTTGAAAACTTGAATGATCGAATGAAGAACTAAAGATAGAACAAACCATGCTAGGTAGTTTTGTAATGGAACACTACTGTTTTCCCAATGCCACATATCTAGCAATGGCGCAACCTGCTCTAAAACCAAATCATAAATTAGCATCATTACTGATGGGATTAGTATTTTTAAAGTTCTACTAACTCGGAGTGCTTGAACCATTGATGAGGTTGTATAAACCAAAAATATCCAGTTTATTCCAATCAATAAAGGTGTGTTTAAAAGCTGAAATCCTAAACCGTTTCCATAATAGTAATTACCAAATATTTGATGGGTGCGAACACCAATAACTTCTACAAAAAAACTAATAAGCGCAATGGTAATGAAAACGAATAGTATTTTAAGCTTTGAATTTGATGAATTATGATAGAATATTAAAGCAAACGTGCTAAGAAGTATAGCACCCGGTATGAGATTTATAAACAATGATTGTGTTTGGGGAGCTATTATTCCAACTAACCCTACCATATAAAATATCACAAAAAAAAGATTGACTTTGATTCGATTGGCATTTAAAAAGGTGGTGAATTGATTGAGCATTATTTCTTTAGCTTAGATATGAAAAATTCGCGCACCCATAAATTTAAGAAAATCAGAACAAATGCATAAACAAAATCTTCAATTGGGATGGTTGTAATTCGAAATCCGATTATTTCCTGAGCATTATACCAAACCACCTCTTCATGTATATAGCTACCAGTTAATAGTGCATTAACACCAAAAAACGGGATAATAATAACAATAAAAGTTAAGTAAAACGAGGATAACGATTTTGATTTAAACAATATGGTAAACAATAGCGTAGTTGCTAAACCAATGAAGATAGTTGCTGTATAAATCCTATCAAAATTAAAAATAATTATAATAATTGATAATAGAACCAATACAATGCTTACAATTTGAGTTGTTTTCTTTTGTAATTGAAATTTAGGGAAATAATGTACAATAGAATCGTGTAAAAATATACTGGCATAAGGAATAATAATAAAGAAAAGCCACTCTTCGATAGGCAATTTAAATAATTCAACACCCAAAAGATATTGCGAATTAAAGCCCCAAATTCCTTTGTAAGTAAAAGCAATATCGCTGGCTATAAAGAAAAAGGCAACAACGAATAAAGCTGGGAAAAGGGTATTCCACTGCTTATAGAATTGAAGTTTTTTATCAAAACTTAAAGATAATGGGAATAACAAACTGATTATTAAAATGATTGAATATAGCGACATGTATGAGGATTATTTAAAATATCGAAATGAGAAAACCAGCAAACCATAATTATGAAAATCCTGTTTGGTTTTTGCATGGTGATGAGCCGAATGCGCTTTAATTATAGCTTTTAAGTATCGATTCTTCCAACTATCAAACAGACTGGTATTTAATCTCTTATGTATAACCATGTCGTGGATTAAAAAATAGGTTAATCCGTAAAGCGTAATCCCAACCGAAAGGCTTATTAAATAGAGGTTGTTACCTGATATCCCAATTATTAATAATACAATAGCAGGTAGCGCATAAATTATGAAAAACAAATCGTTTTTTTCAAACCTCTGTGATTCAATTTTTTCAGGTGTTGATGCCATGTTATCCAGTCGATGATGATCTTTATGCCATTTCCATAAAAAACCATGCATAACATATTTATGACTCGACCAAGCCACTAATTCCATGGATAAATAGGCGAAAATTACAAGAACGAAATAAATCATAGGGTTATATTTTCTGTTGTTACTAAATCATATTAAACTGATATTTTAAATAAGCATTACCCATGAGCCAAAGCTTTTTAGGGCCATTAACCCGTATTCGTTTTGCAAGAATTTTTTTGGCAGGTGTTTTTTTAATAATTATCAACAAATGGCGATAGTAAACAAAAGCAATAAAAACAGCTAGTTTCGATTTGCCAGGTAATTTTATTATACCCTTTCTTGCTTCTTTAAAATCCTTTTCAATATCAGTTATTAATTCTTGTTTTATTGATTCATTAAAAGTTTGCACATCAAATTGATGGAAATAAGTCCGGTTTAATTGTTCTAAATCAGACTTTAAGTCTCTTAAAAAATTAACTTTTTGAAAAGCGGAACCTAATTTCATAGCGGGCTTTTCTAATTCGTTATACATTTCAGTGTTGCCGTTCACGAAAATTTTCAAGCACATTAAACCCACCACATCAGCTGATCCATAAATGTATTGATTTAGTTCGGTTACATTTACGTATTTGCTTTTATTCAAGTCAGCCTTCATGCTATCCAAAAACGAATCAACTAAATGAGTTGGGATATCGTACATATTTAACGTTTTAACAAAAGCATTGAGTACTGGATTGGTGCTAATGCCGTAATGCAAAGCATCTTTGTAGTCGCGTTCGAAGTTGGATAATAAGAATGCTTGATCGGTGTCTTGAAACGTATCAACAATCTCATCAGCAATTCGAACAAAACCATATATACTGTAAATTCCTTTACGCATTTCATTGGGTAATAGGCTCACCGCTATCGAAAACGATGTACTATAGGATTGCGTAATTATTTTACTAATTGAAATAGAGGTATTGTTATATAATTCTATTTCGGCGGCTTTGTTAGTTCTATTTTTCATCGAGTTAAGGTTTCATCAATAATTAAGTTTAAGTTCGTAAAATTTTTGATGTATTCATAATTACATGATGTGCAATAGTGTTTTATTTATGTTTTAGGGTTAACAATTGTCATTTGTTTTTTGTTTCATACTTTTGCAACTCACGAACGTACTATGAAACTAGCTGAACCTATCCGAATTAATAAATATTTGACCGATGCAGGATTTTGTTCTCGCCGAGCGGCAGATAAACTAATTGAAGAAGGACGAGTAACAATAAATGGGAAACTCCCTGTATTAGGAACCAAAGTAGTTCCTAGTGATAAAATAAAAGTTGACGGTAAGTTGATAACTGAACCAAAAGAAAAGCCTATATACATTGCATTTAATAAGCCTGTTGGCATTGTTTGCACCACTGATACCAAGGCCGAAAAAAATAATATTATCGACTACATTAAACATCCCAACCGAATTTTTCCAATTGGAAGGTTGGATAAACCAAGCGAAGGTTTGATATTCTTAACCAGTGATGGTGATATTGTCAATAAAATTCTTCGAGCTAGTAATAATCACGAAAAAGAGTATTTAGTTACAGTTAACAAGCATATTAATAGCGATTTTATTCTTAAAATGAGAGGAGGTCTTCCAATTTTGGATACTGTAACTCAAAAATGTTATGTAGAGCAATTGAGCAAATTTGATTTTAAAATTATTCTCACCCAGGGATTAAATCGCCAAATTCGTCGAATGTGTGAATATCTTAATTATGAAGTTGTTAAATTAAAGCGAATACGAATTATGAATGTTAAACTCGATATCCCAGTTGGAAAATGGAGAAATTTAACCAATGATGAGATGAAAGAGATTAACCGATTAGTTGCCACCTCTTCGAAAACTTTCGATTCATCCAAATAAACAGTTCGTTTTATAATTTTAACGTATTTAATTTCGTATAAATTTGGTTAATTCTTTTTTTGAGGTGCTATGAAAAATATTTGGCGATTCTGTATAGAGCAAAATCTTTATCTTTGATTCCATAATTATTAGAAATAAATCGGTTAATCTTTCCATTTAATCTTTCAGCTTTTGCGTTTGTTTGT